>CALFSW010000078.1 GCA_937916505.1 uncultured Verrucomicrobiales bacterium
AAACTCCTCCAGCAAGCTCGCCCCATCTAACCATCCTCAAGCCAATCGCCCTTTCATACCGATCGACCCGACCGAATCCGGTCCGAGGCCATCTCTCAGGATCCACGCAAAAGGGAGCACACAGATTACCAGAAATCCGAGGATTACATCCACGAGAATCAGAAGTGCATTTCGCAATGAAGGATTCATAGAATTTTTGAGGCTTGGCTCCCGTTACCGCGATTACCCGTCGGATTTTGGTTTCACTTTGTTTTTACGAGAAAGCCCCTTCTCCGGAGCCCGATGACAACCAGCTAGTTCAACGGAGTGACTTCGCGGATACTCCACTGCTGCTCTTCATCTGCAAGTCGTTCATCGAGATCAATGAAACCGGTTGCCGGGAATCCCAGCCCCCTGTCCCAAGTGACATCAATCGTTACGGCATCTTGCTCACGTGCGGAAGCAATGATTTGAAACCAATCTTCAATCGTCCGGTCGCTTGGAGGAGTGAAAAAAGGAGGGTAAATAGAAATGACCTCGAACATCGTGGTCTCACCATCAATCACGGTGTAGCTCGTCTCCGAGGACACCAGTCCTCTGCTCGAACTCACAACGTAAGGGTAGCGGGAAGGCCCCTCCGTTCTCCACTTCACTCGTGACTCCAGAAAAGTCCGGTAAGGGAAATCATCTTCTTCAAGTCTCGCCGCCCGAAAGAAGCCTGACTTTGCCACTCCCCCGGCGAGCACCTTGCGGGCAATCTCGATGGCCGGATCCACTCCGGGAGCCAATTGCTCGAGAAAAATGACGTCCTCCCACGTCTTTCCATCCACCGAGTGCTGAAGCACCCGGGGATCTGTCCCGGTCGCCGCCTCCAGTTGAAAACCCAGAGTCTCGTCTCCAACCACGACCTTGAGCATTGGCAGGGCCTGCGCGGACAGCGCGACACAAAGCCCAAAAAACACGATGAGGGTGGAGACCTTACGCGATCGAAGTAATAGCATGAACGGATGATGTAAACCCGCCCGCCAATAGCCAGATCTTTTCGCTTCAATGACACCATTCCACCCGGGCTTGAGATCCTTTCCATGCATGTAAAAGAAAATTTCCAAGCGTCACGCCTCGCAGTTACGAAGACGCGTGCCATTGACCGGGGAGAGACTTCTGGTGACCGGAGGTTCTCCTAAAACCCTGCTTGGAATTAAAAGAGATTTCCCTTATCAGACGGGTGCTATGAAAAAAATTCTCCCCTTGCTCATCCTATCCCAGATGCCTGTCCAGGCTGCCAACTACCAGAATACGGTGATCAAGCTGGCCCCGACTTTTTACTACGAACTTAACGAAACCGAGACCGAAGGAGGTGCGATCGACACGATGGGAAATGCGCCCGCACCTGGAATCTTTAATGGCCAATACGGCGGAGGCGGACCGACGATTGGAGAGCCCGGTCCTCTCGAACTTTTCGGAGGGATTGCCGTGCCGGGTCTCGGCGGGGCCGATAATCTCGCTCACTTCAGCAACAACCAGGGACACATTACCCTGGGCGACGGGAACCTCTTTGCTTCCAGCGCGATCACGGTCGCCTTTTTTTTCAAAGCAGGACCGGCCCAGGGTGGCGACCGGCTCTTCACCAACAACCTCACCTCCGCCACCAAGAGCTTTCAAGTCGTCACCGCCAACGACGGCCTCGTCCTTTCCGTTGATCCCAACTCGACAGGAGAAACCGCTGAGCGGACGCTTTATGTCGAAGACAATTCCGAGCCGGATCGACGCTTGATCGATTCTGAATCCGGTTGGTTCCATATCGTGGCCTCGACCGAGGGCGCAACCGGCGCCGAGCGGGCGAATAATTTTAAAATTTGGGTCAACGGGGTGAACCGGACCGAAAATCTGCAACCTAACGCCACCGGCTGGGGAACGGACACCGGAATGGCCAAAATCGGCGGACGGCGCGCCGATCCCACCGATTCAACAACCCACCCGGGCGCTCAGGATGAGGTCGCAATTTGGCTGGACCGGGCCTTGACCGACAAAGAAGTCGAAACCTTATGGGAATCCGCAATTACCGAAAAGACAATCCCGCTGATCATCACCGACGTCCTGACTGCCGGTGAAGGCGACGATTTTTCCGCAACGATCACCTGGCAATCCAGACCCAACCGCAACTATCTCGTTTTTTCCTCAACTGATCTCCTCGTTTGGAACGAGTTGACGGATAGTTATCCGAGTGAGGGTGAACTCACCACCTTTATTGATTCCGCCGCTCCGGCAACGGCAGCGCACTACTTTTACAAAGTAGAAGAGGCTGAGTGACGGCTGTCTGGAGCCGCTCGTAGTGAAATTGTCAAACCGGGTGGGAATGAATCCGTGTTCGCCCTTCAATCGGCAGGCGGTTTTACCCGCTCCCGAGTGGCATGGAGGCATCGATACCGTCATGGTCCAAGGCAATGCTGCTCCATGAGCGGGAATCTCCCTTTGAGAGAGTCGTCAATCTACCTTTGCCAGAGGGGTGAAAATCGGGTAAGCGCGGTGCGGATTCAAAAACTCCACCACTTTCAATTATGCTCGACATCAAAGTCATCCGGGAAAATCCCGAACTCGTCAAAGAACGTCTCGCCAATCGTCATGATGGCTCGGCCGACCTCATCGACGAAGTTCTCGCCTGCGACGAAACCCGCCGGAAAAACGAAACGGCAAAGCAGGCTCTCCAATCGGAGCGCAAAACCACTTCCAAGGAAATCGGCAAACTCCGTGCCAACGGGGAAGATTCCTCCGCCATCGAAACCGAGGTTAAAAAAATTGGAGAGCAGATCAAGGCTCTCGACGATGAAGGCGGTAAAGCCTCCAAACGACAGGACGAACTCCTGCTCAACATCCCCAATCTCCCCTACGAGGATTGCCCGGTCGGTGCCGACGAAGAGGCAAACCCCGTCATCCGCAACTGGGGCGAGAAACCCGCCCTCATGAACGCCCGTGACCACCTTGACCTCGCCGAGGCCAAAGGTTTGATCAGCTTCGACGATGGGGCCCGGCTCTCCGGCTCCGGCTTCGCCGTCTATCGCGGCAAAGGAGCCCGTCTTCAGCGCGCCTTGATCCAGTTCCTCCTCGATCTTCAAAGCCGCGAAAATGGTTATGAAGAAGTCAACGTCCCCCACGTCGTCAAGCGCGAGTGCATGTTCGGAACCACGCAACTCCCAAAGTTTGAAGATGACATGTATGGCATTGGGAACAACGAAATGTTCCTCATTCCCACCGGTGAAGTTCCCATCACCAATCTTTACCGTGAGACACTCCTCGGCGAAGAAGATCTCCCGATCAAAATGACAGGCCAAACTCCTTGCTTCCGTCGGGAAGCAGGAAGCGCCGGTCGGGACAATCGCGGCATCATCCGCATGCACCAATTTGACAAGGTGGAACTTGTCCAGATCGTCCACCCCGACACTTCGATGGACGCCCTGGAAGAGCTCACCGGCCATGCCGAATCCGCTCTTCAAAAACTCGGCCTCCACTACCAGGTCATCGAACTCTGTACCGGCGATGTCGGCTTCGGCTCGCAAAAAACCTACGACATCGAAGTTTGGGCACCCGGACAGGGCAAATACCTTGAAGTCTCCAGCTGCTCCAGCTTCGGCGACTACCAGGCCCGCCGCATGAAGCTCCGCTTCAAGGATGCCGACGGCAACAACACCTTCTGCCACACGCTCAACGGCTCCGGCACCGCCCTTCCCCGCCTCCTCGTTGCGCTCCTCGAGCAATGCCAGGACGCCGAAGGCAACATTGCCATTCCCGAGGCCCTTCAGCCCTACTACGGCGAAGATTCAATCTGATCAGGACCAATCACTGAAATTGGAAGAGTCTTTTTTTAACGGTTTTTCGACGAAACTGCCATCGGTAGTTTGCGGATGACCTTCGGAAGGTCAAAGACCGAAAAACTCTCCTTGAGGACGAAAGGCCGGGGCCATCGAAGGCCTTCTGAACACCTGGAAACAAAATCCGCCCTGCGAGGAATCACTCAAATTACTTGCTTCCCTGCCATTCGTGGCTAAAACCGCCGCCCCGCGTGTCAGACTCACTTAAAATCGCCCTCCCGAAAGGCAGCCTTCAAGAACCGACCCTCCGTCTTCTTGAAAAGGCCGGCTATAATATCTACACCTCGGATCGCGGTCTACGTCCTTCCTCCGATGACGATGGTCTGGACATCTACATGATCCGGGCCCAGGAGATTGCCCGCTACATTGATCAGGGATTCATTGATTGCGGGATCACCGGCCTCGATTGGGCATACGGACACGATGTCGATCTTGTCGACCTCGCCGAACTTCCCTACTCCCGGGCCTCGACCCGCCCCACCCGCTGGGTTCTGGTCGTTCCCGAGGATTCCCCCATCAAGACCGTCCAAGACCTCGAAGGAAAACACATTGCCACCGAGGGCATTGAAATCACCAAGCGTTACCTCGCCGAAAAAGGGGTCAACGCCAGCGTCGAATTTTCCTGGGGAGCCACCGAGGTGAAAGTTCCCGACCTTGTCGATGCCATCGTCGATGTCACCGAAACCGGTTCCTCTCTTCGCGCCAATAAACTGCGCATCGTGGACGAACTTCTCTCATCCTTTCCCCACTTTTATGCCAGCAAGGCGGCCTTCGCCGATGAATGGAAGCGTGGCAAAATGGAAAGAATGGTCATGATGCTCAAAGGTGCTCTGGAAGCCCGCGACAAAGTCGGACTCAAGCTCAACCTCCCGGAAGCCTCTCTCGATGCTGTTCTGGAGTGCCTCCCTTCCCTCCGTCGCCCCACCATTTCCAAGCTCACTGAAGAAGGCTGGCTTGCACTCGAGACCATTATCTGCGAGAAAGTCGCCCGTAACCTCATCCCGGACCTGAAAGAACTGGGAGCGGAAGGTATTATTGAATACCCTCTCAACAAGATCGTCTCCTAGACAAACAACAAATTTCACGGAATTGCGGTTTCAGAAATCCGCAGAACTCAAACCCAACCAAATTAATACTATGGGCAACCTCAAAAAGCGTCGGAAGACCAAGATCAGCAAGCATAAGCGCCGCAAGCGCATGAAGGCCAATCGCCACAAGAAGCGCCTTCGTTACAAGTCCTAGTGACTTCCCTGATCCGGTCGGGCAGACCGCCTTACTCCTGCCCATTCCCACCGCCGAAGTCCCCTTCGGCGGTTTTTTTTGCCCGGTAAAAAAACTGACTTTTTTTTCCTAATTTGTCGTAAAACCGGAAACGTGTGCCAACGTCATCCCATGAATAAGGAATCGGATAGCATTCTGCGCGTCTACATGAACGAGATCGCCAAGACAGACCTCCTCACCATTGAGGAGGAACTGGCGCTCGCGGAGCGCATCAAGGACGGCGACTCCGAAGCCCGTGACCACATGATCCGGGCCAATCTGCGGCTCGTGGTCAAGATTGCCAAGGATTACTCGAACTATGGGCTTCCCCTCGCCGACCTCATCTCAGAGGGCAACATCGGGCTCATGAAGGCCGTCGAAAAATATGATCCCGACAAGGGTGGCAAGGTTTCCACCTACGCTTCCTGGTGGATCAAGCAGTCAATCAAACGCGCCCTGTCGAACCAGAGCAAGACCGTTCGTCTTCCGGTTCACATGGTCGACAAGATCGCCCGCCTTCGTAAAATCACTGTCGCCCTCACCGAAGAACTTGGACGTGAGCCCAGCGACGACGAATTGACGGAAATCCTCGGAATTCCCCGCAAGAAGCTCGCCTTGCTCAAGCAGGCAGCCCAACGCCCCACTTCTCTTGACGCTCCGGTGGCCGAAGATGGCGCCACGACCTTTGCCGAGACCATCGGCGATTCCAATGCGGTCGACCCTTCCGAGGCTCTGACCGCCAAGGAGATGCACGGCGAGCTTGGTCCGCTTCTCAATCTTCTCGACCAAAGGGAAACTAAAATCATTGGCGCTCGTTTCGGGCTCAACGGCAAAAAGCCCCTCACCCTCGAGGAGATCAGCCGCGATTTCGGAGTCACTCGCGAGCGAATTCGCCAATTGCAAAATATCGCCCTCGACAAGATGCGCCGTGCTCTCGGCAAAAAAGAAAATCCCATTCCGTCTCTCTCGAACGAGGCGTAAGGAAAGAGTCGTTTCCCCCTATCTTTTTAAAAGGGCACTCTCGTGAGTGCCTTTTTTGCGGCTCAATGTCCCAGCCATCTCATCCGCTCTCGGTCGGGCCCATGAACCCGGTTCATCGAGCAGCTTCACTTCCCAGAGAGGCCTTTCATCACCGCTCACTCCTCCCATTGTTCGATGCGTGAAGTCAATTACGGGAGCATTTTCCATCCACCAAAAAAAAGGCGGAGCGGTCAAAGGACCACTCCGCCGGGGAAATTCCAAGCGGTATTAGGTCAAGGGAGCAAGTTGGATTGTTACCCGACGATTGGCCTGCCGTCCTTCCGCAGAGCTGTTATTTGCCACGGGAGCATCAGGTCCTTGTCCGGAGACCCGGAAACGCTGCGAATTCACCTTCTTGCTCTGAAGGAATCCGGCGACGCTATTCGCACGGGACTGGGACAGGCGGTAATTGTAGTCACGTTGTCCCACACTATCGGTGTGGCCGGTGATATCGACCAAGGTCTTATCATATTTGTTCAGGACCTTGGCCACTGACGTCAAGGTTGCATAAAACTGCCCCCTGACGGAGGAACTCCCGGAGGCAAAGGTAATGTCTCCGGGCATGATCAAATTGATCTGATTTCCGCTCCGGCTGATTCCGACGCCACTTCCCTCCAACTCCCGCCGAAGCTCGGCTTCCTGCTTGTCCATGTAGGCCCCAATTCCTCCTCCCGCAATCGCCCCGATTCCCGCTCCCAGAAGTGCCTTCTGACGGCGGTCGGTGCTATCATTTCCAGCTAATCCACCCACAACCGCTCCCAGAACACCACCGACGACTGCTCCGGTCGTTGCCTTGGCACGCTGGGCTTCCCCCGTGTAGGGGTTGGCCGTTTGGCAGGAAGTCAGAATGAGACTGCCCGAAGCAACAAAAACCATTAGGTTCGAAATCATTTTCATGTGGAATGAGACTACCTCAAAACTTGTTTAATTCACCTGAAATATTTCGGCGTTTCCGCATGGCCCATTTGGCCTACCCTCCCGACATGGCCAATGCCCTGCCCAATCCCTCCGGCGACATCTTCACCTTGGACCCGACCATTGTTTCCGCCGGAAAAAAAGCCTCCCGGGAAAGCCCGCGCAAAAGAATAATCCTCCCTGTTCAAAGGAATCAGGATGCCCTGGTCCAGCGACTCCTCAACTTCCTCCAACCGGGCACCTACATCCGCCCCCACCGCCATCCACTCCCTCACGCCACCGAATCGATCTGCCTTCTCGAGGGTCACCTCGAAATCCTCGTCTTTCACCCCGATGGATCGATCAAGGAGCGGTATCAGCTCTCCCCGCAATCTCCACTCATCGACATCGAACCGGGAGTCTGGCACGGGATGATTGTCAAATCCCCCGACACCCTCATTTTTGAAGTCAAAAAAGGCCCCTATGACCCCGGATCCGATAAAGACTTCGCCGCCTGGGCACCCGCCGAGGACGATCCGAAAGCAGGGGCCTATCTCGACTCCCTTCTTCAGTAGGGAAGGTGTTTCCTCCGGTTCGCAAGCCAGTAGGACTGGTAGGGAGAGAGCACGATTTCCATCACCTCCGGCTCCAGAGTCTCACCGGAAATCAAGTCAAACCAATCTTCCGTGACCACCAGATTGATACTGGCGACCGAGATTCGTTGTTCCTGACCCGACACATTGTGCAGACAGAACACGTTCCGCCTTCGATCCACCGATTGACGCCAGAACGCAAAGATTTGATCTCCAAGGTGCAAGGTGAACTGGGTGGCATTCGGGTGAAACGCGGGCTGATTTTTTCTCAATTCAATCAACCGAAGCAACTGCTTGAGCAGCCTTGCATGCGGAGACAAACCGTCATCGAGAATCGCACCCAACTCATCGGCATCCCACTGACGACGATTGATGTGCCGGTTGACACCAGTCTCCGAAACCCGTTCCAAATCGTTTCTCGTGCCCAATAGGCTATGAATATAGAAGGCGGGGATCCCTTCAAGGGCGAGCAGGATGGTGTGGGCACAGAGAAACTTTTCTTCCGTCTCGAGAGCATCAAACAAGCTAATATTAATCTCGTAGGGTCGTTTGCTTCCATCCGGCAGCGTCCGCTCTGAAACCAAGCCTCCATTTGCGACCATCCGGCCCACCAGAGAATCGATTTCCTCCAGGGAAAGCAATCCTTCCGCAGGCCTCAATCCAATGCCATCGTGTGATGCAATGAAGTTAAAAAACATCGTTCCTGGATGGGCCGGTGGCATTCGCATCAACCATTGAATAAGGCAGCGGCTGTTTCCGTTCGTCAAGGCATAGAGTAAGAGCGGAGGAAGCGAGAAATTGTAGATTCCATGCGCTTCGTTTCCATTCCCAAAGTAGGAGAGGTTCTCTTGATTGGGGATATTTGTCTCCGTGATAATCACCCCATCAGGTTTGACATGCTCGATCAAAGTACGGAAGAGCCGCACCAGTTCATGCGTTTCGGGCAAATTAATACACCCTGTTCCGATTTCCTTCCATACGAACGCCACCGCATCAAGTCGGAACACGCTCACCCCGTGATCAAGATGCGAACGGATGATCTTCACCAGCTCAACGAGGAGATCCTCTTCTTTAAAATTCAGATCGATCTGATCATGACCAAAGGTGCACCAGACATGCCTGGTCCCCTCCGGGGTTTCCGTCGCTCGAAGCAAATCACTCGTTCGCGGCCGCACCACTTCACTCAGATCATCGTCCGGTGAAGCCTCGAAAAAATATCGCCTGCCGGGTTCCTCGTTTTGTTCGAATTGCTTGAACCACTCGTGGGAAGCAGAACAATGATTCACCACCAAATCAGACATGATCCGGTAATCCCGGGAAAGTGTTTCCAGATCGGACCAATCTCCCAGATCCGGATTCACCTGATTGTAGTCGGAAACCGCAAATCCATCGTCCGAAGTTGAGGGAAAATAGGGCAGGACATGAACGATCGAAATCGCATCTCCAAGCCTCGTCGTCACGAAATCCTTTAATTCTGCCAGCGGAGCCCCGCTCTTTGGCTGAATCGTGTCCCCATAAGTGATCAAAGCCACATCCTTCTCCGTCCAATGATTGGAAAATGGAACAGACTCAAAAAAATGCTCACGCAAGCGCATGGCATCGACAAGACGATCGACAAGCCCGGAGTAATTTCCGTCTCCGTAGATCCCAGAAAGATGGGTCTCAATTCTGAGAATGAGTTGATCGAGCGGACTCATGATTTACGAAAATTCCTTGTGATCCTCTTCAACGGCCTCCACCAAGCGCTCATAAACATCCGGCATCGCACTGCGCACCCTTGACCAGCTTGGAATGAAAGGCTTCTCGTGAGGTGAACTCAAAAACATCTTCCCGGCCGTGATGATGTTCTCCGCAAAAAGTTCCACCGCTTCCTCCTCCTTGTGCACATCCAACTCAAGACCGTTGATGATGGCATCGTTCTTATAGCGCTCCACAAAGTCCAGGGCATTGCGAAAATAGGAAGCCTTCAAGGTCCGGAACACCTCCTTGCTGAACACCGTCCCCATCACCGCCATCTTCCGGTAGATGAGCTTGCAAATATCGATCGACATCTTCGACAAACCTTTGGCCTGATCATCCACAGAGATGTCCTGGTGTTTATGGTCATAAACCTCGGCAATATCGACCTGACAAAGTTTGTTACTGGAATAGTTCCGGAACATTTCCGAAAGCGTCCCCATTTCAAGCCCCCAATCGCTCGGCATCCGGATATCCGGAATCACGCCCTTTCGAAACGAAAATTCCCCGGCAAGCGGATAGCGAAAGCTGTCGAGATAGGTCAGGTAATCACTCTCCCCCGTCACTTGCTCGAGAGAGCGCAAGAGCGGAGTGATGAGCAAACGCGTGACCCGCCCGTTGAGACTCCCATTGGCAATCCGCGGGTAGTATCCCTTCGCAAATTGGTAACTAAATTGCGGGTTGGCCATCGGATAAATCAACCTCGCCAAAAGCGAACGATCATAGGTCACGATATCACAATCATGCAGCGCAATCGCCTCCGCCTTATCGGTGGCCAGCATGTAACCAAGACAATACCAGACATTCCTCCCCTTGCCTTCTTCCTCGGGCGAGAGCCCCTGGGCCTTGAGTTCCCCATCCAACGCTCTCAATCGCGGACCGTCATTCCAAAGGACCCGGTGATGTTGGGGAAGCTCGCCAAAAAAGCGCAAGGCTTCCCGATATTGGTTTTCATCGGCCCGGTCCAACCCGATCACGATCTGATCCAAGTACGGCACTTTCTTGACTTCTGCCAAAATCTTCGGCATCGCGTCGGTCTCCAACTCGGAGAACAAGGACGGAAGCAACAGCCCCATCGGGCGTTTTTTTGAAAACCCAACCAACTCGGCCTCAAGTTCGGCGAGCGGTCTTCGTGTCAGATTATGAAGTGTGGCGACCGAGCCGCCCTGGTGAAAATCAGCCATTGTTTGTTTGTGATTGTGGAATCTGTAATTGATCGAGAATTTGCGTCACCATTTCCGCCCATCCGCACGGGCCGGTCTCGGTGCTGCGGAGGACATCATCAGCCTCGAGGAAAAAATCATCCTTCGTCGCGATCACCACTCCGATATCCGCCGCTTTGAGCATCGCTAGGTCATTCTCCCGGTCCCCCAGAGCAATAATGGCAGCCTTACCATTCCGCAAATGCTCCAAAGGCTTCCCTTTATCCGTCTTTCCCAGTACGTGAAGAAATCTTCCTCCTTTGAGTGTCATCAATCCCCGCTCTGCGATCAGCTGGCAAAACTCCTCTTCTTTCTCCGGGGTATCCCCCCACACCAAGGGCTCACTATAATGTCGGTCGGCCGATCTCTCCGCCGACTGGCGACCCAGTCCGGTCCACGCCATGATCTCTGGCACCGAAGCATCCGAGTATCCCTTGAATTTAAAAGCTCCCCGCAATGGCTTGAGCGTTTCCAAAATCCTGGCACGAGGCGTCCCAAAAACCGTCACCTCCTCCCCGTCATAGAGAGCCGAGCCATTCTCCACGATATACGGGTCCAAATTCCCAAAATCCCCCCGCATCGCCAACCACTCCGCCCGCGTCTTGCTGGTATTCACGATCATCGGGATTCCGGCCCCGTCCATCCGGTCCAAAACCGGTAAAACCTCCTCAAACGAGTAATCATCATGGTCCAGCAGCGTCCCATCAAGGTCGCTCACCACCATTAACTGCATCGTTTGCTCTGCCATTCCCATGGTCCTAGCGCATCCCGTGCCAAATCCCGATTTCAAATTTCCGGGAACGCCCTATCATTCCGCCATGCCCGAACTCGCCGAAGTCGAACTCGCCCGCCGCCAATGGGCTGCTTTTCATGGAAACACCATCACTTCCGTCGATGTTCATCCCAAAGCCCGCATCTACCGTGACTGCCCCGCCCCCGCTCTCCGTATCCTCAAAGGCAAGACACTCCTCTCCTCAAACGCCCACGGAAAACGCATGCTCTTCACCTTTGGCCCCGGGCTTCACCTCGAAGTCCATCTTGGCATGTCCGGAAAACTCTCCACCGCTCCCGTCGACCACGACGAGCACAAACACGACCACCTCATCCTCCGCTCCACCAATGCGGCCCTCATTTTTAACGACTACCGCATGTTCGGCCGCGTCATGCTCCACGATTGCGAAGATCCCTGGGCCGACTTTCCACCCCAGCCCCAGGATTCCAAATTCTCCCTCGCCCGCGTCCGCAAACTGATCGAACGCCATCCCAAAAAGCCCCTCAAAGCCCTCCTCCTCGATCAAAAGGCCTGTCCCGGCATCGGCAACTGGATGGCCGACGAAATCTGCTGGCGCCTCGGCCTCCACCCCGGCATCTCCGCCGCCCAACTCGATCCAGCCCCCCTCCGCAAACAAATCCGCTTCGTCACCCTCGGTGCCCTCAAACACGTCGCCGAAAAAAACCAAACCGCCTCCGTCGATGGCTTCGCCCCCGGCTCCTACGTCGCCAACGTCCCCCCCCCAAACTGGCTCTTCCAGCACCGCTGGAAAAAAGGAGGAACCTGCCCGAAATGTAAAACCGACCTCGCCCGCGACACCATCGCCACCCGCACCACCGCTTGGTGTCCCACCTGCCAAAAGGCCTGAAGTTTGGCCTATAGCAGATCTCGTATGCTTCGCGACTAGGCGATGAGATCGTGGACCACGTTGCCGTGGACATCTGTTAATCGGTAGTCCCGCCCGGAGTAACGATAAGTGAGCTTCTTGTGGTCGAGGCCCATGAGATGAAGGATCGTCGCGTTCATGTCGTGCACGTGGACGCGGTTCTCGACGGCCGAAAGTCCGAACTCGTCGGTGGCGCCGTAGCTGAAGCCTTTCTTCACCCCGCCGCCGGCCATCCAGGTCGTGTAGCCGTAGTGATCATGGTCGCGGCCTTTCTTGCCTTCGGAGGTTGGGGCGCGGCCGAACTCCCCACCCCAGACGACGAGCGTCTCGTCGAGAAGACCGCGCCCTTCGAGATCTTTTAAGAGCGCGGCGATTCCCTGATCGCAGGCTTTGGCCAATTTCGCGTGGCCACCGACGATGTCGCCATGGCCGGTGTCCCAGGCAATGTCGTAGCCATCGATGGAATGTGAGAGTTGCACGACGCGCACACCCTCTTCGACCAGTCGTCGGGCAATTAGGCAGCCTTTGGCGAATTCGCCTTCGCCGTAGAGCTTTTGTGTTTCCGCGCTTTCTTTCGAAACGTCGAAGACTTCCGGCACAGAAAATTGCATTCGGAAGGCCATCTCCATCGCCTGAATGCCAGCCTCGAGGTTCTGATCCTGTTCAAGGCGCTCCAAGTGGAGTTTATTAATTTTTGTCAGGAGGTCGGCTTGCTTACGCTGTTCCTCGCGCGATAGGTTGGAGTTTTTCAAATCGCGGATAACCGCGTCTGCTTTCATGTTTTGAATATTAACGTAGGAACCGGCGTAGGCTCCGGGGAGGAATGAGTTCCCCCAGTTGGCGAGCTTTCCACGCGGTTGGGCACGCGGAGACATCGCGACAAAGCCCGGGAGATTTTCAGTTTCCGCGCCGAGCCCGTAGGTCAGCCAGGAGCCCAGGCTCGGACGGTTGGGTTGCAGTGCTCCGAGGTTCGTCATCAGGATGCCCCCGGCGTGTTCCGGGATGTCGGTGTGCATCGAGTGAATAAAGGAGATGTTATCAACGCACTTGGCAACCTCCGGGAAAATGTCGCTGACCCACTTGCCACATTCGCCGTACTGTTTGAAACCAAAGGGCGAGGGCATCAGGCCCATTTTGGTGTTGCGGAGCGATTTGCGATTGACGCTGTCCGGACGTTTGCCGGCGTGCTTTGCGATCATCGGCTTGTAGTCAAAGGTATCCACCTGCGACGGGCCGCCGGGCATGAACAACTGGATGAGTCGCTTCGCTTTCGGCGCAAAGTGCGGGGCCTTTGGCGCGAGCGGGTTCGCTGAATTTTCAGCCGCCATCGCATTGCCACCAAACATGCTCGCCAATCCGATGCTACCGATGCCGGCCCCCATTTTGGCAAGCGCCTCACGGCGGGTGATCTGGGATTGCATCGCTTGGCGGTAAGCGAGCTCGTGTTCGAGGAATTTCATAAGGGCTATTGGATTTGGATGAGTTCGTGGGCGCTCAGCAAGACCTGCGCATACTGGTGCCAGGTTTCGGGAGCCGGGTTGTCGCCGAGCCATTGCGTGCCCAGCTCGGTCTCGGCGGGATCCGGTGAGCGGGAGTAGAGTCGTTGATAGACTTTTTTGATTCGGTCGGGCAGGGGCTCCTGCAAGCCATGCAGACGGTTTCCAAGTGTCTTCGCGCGTTCGGTCATGAAGGGGCTGTTCAACATGAAGAGATACTGCTGTGGGACCGTGCTGGTTGGACGGGAGGCACTGGTCGAAACCGCGGCAGGAAAATCGAAAAGGCGCAGAAAGGAATCTGATTCAAACCGGTCGCCGGTGCGGCTGATGGTGGCGTAGAGGGTGCGGCGTTTACTCCGTAAAATTTCCCCATCGGGCTTGCCTCCGATGGTGCGATCGAGTTCGTCGGTGACTGCGAGGAGCGAGTCGCGCCAAACCTCGACCTCGAGCCGACGGGGGTTCATTCGCCAGAGAAAATTGTTATCTCCATCGGTCGCAAATTTCTCTTTGTCAAAACGACTGCTCATCTGCCAGGTGGACGAGAGCATGATCTGGCGATGCAGGCGCTTGAGCGACCAACCGTGTTCGATGAAGTCGGTCGCGAGCCAGTCCAGCAGTTTTGGGTGTGTTGGCTTTTCGCCGAGGATACCGAAGTTACTCGGGGTGCGCACAAGGGCCTTGCCGAAGTGCCAATTCCAAACCCGGTTCACGATGACGCGCGCCGTGAGGGGATTGTCGGGTGCGGTGACCGATTGCGCCAATTCACGTCGGCCGCTGCCGTGGGTGTAATTCGGTGGTGTCTCCCCGGCGAGGATTTGGATGAAACGGCGGGGAACCAGCTCCCCCTTCTTTCGTAAATCACCCCGCAGGGCGACGTGCATATCATTTTTTCCGGAATCCTGGAGGACGTGTGCGATTTCGTATTTTTTCGGAGCAACCTTTTTTAGGCGCTCCAGTTCAGCGCGCATTTCAACGACCCTCTTTTTAGACCCTTCTTCCAATGACTTCTCGACGTGCTTGCGCTCGACCTGCAAACGCTTCGTCTCATCGTTTAAGAATTGGTTGATCGCGTTGTTCTGGTTTTTGATCGCCTCCTGACCCTTCTTGAAGGCATCGACAACCGCCTGGGGAACAAGCGGGTGTTCACCATTTCGGCTGTTCTTAAAAATCCCCGCGAGAGCATAGTAATCCTGCGTCGTGATGGGGTCGAATTTGTGATCGTGACACCTTGCACAGGCTGCCGTCAGGCCGAGGAAGGCCCGGGAGAAGGTATCGACCCGGTCGGAAAGCGTCTCGGCTTCTGCTTGTGCTTTTGCTTCCGGATCACCGCCATCGGAGGTGTAGCTCGGGCCCACTACAAAGAATCCGGTCGCGATCGGATCCGGATCTTTCTCAAGGACATCGCCGGCGATCTGCCGGGCCACAAACTCGTCGTAGGGCATGTCGGCGTTCAGGGCATTGACCACCCAATCACGATATCGCCAGGCATCGGGCAGTGCTCTGTTATCGCCGAATCCACCAAGGCCATCGCTGTAGCGGGCCACGTCGAGCCAGTGTCGCGACCAGCGTTCGCCGTAGTGCCTGGAGGCTAGAAGTTCATCGACGACCTTCGCGAGCGCCTCGGATCCGGTGTCGTTAAGGAAGGCCTCGACCTGTTCCGGAGTCGGGGGCAGACCGATCAGATCGAGATAGGCGCGGCGGATGAGGGTGAGCTTCTCTGCGGCATCGTTTGGCTGTAACCCCGCCGCTTCCAGTTTCGCGAGCGTGAAGTGATCGATCGGAGAGCGCGGCCACAAAGGGTCTGTCACGCTAGGTGGTTCGGCTTTGATCATCGGCTTGAACGACCAGTGTTCACGCCTGAAGCGATCCCAGTCGTAGGCTTCCTTGGGTGAGTTCTGCGCGATCGCAGCGGTGGTGTCCGCTCCGGGCCAAGGGGCACCCATCTTCACCCAGTCGGTGAAGATTTTGATCTGCGCGTCCTTTAATTTCCCCTTTGGGGGCATCTCCATGTCTTCATTGCGATAGTTGACGGCTTCGACGAGGAAGCTTTTGGCGGGATCACCGGGGGTCAGAGCGGATCCGGAATCTCCTCCCTCGAGGAGTCCCGCAAGCGAATCGAGACGCAGGCCCGCTTTCAGTTTTCCTTTCTCCCCGGCCTTTGCCGAATGGCAGCGATAGCACTTGTCGGCCAGCAAAGGTCGCACTTTGTTCTCAAAGAACGCGACTTGCTCGTCGGTCGGTGGTGACGACTCCCCGGCAACCGCCCGGGTGGCGGCGCAGATACCGGAGAAGAGAACGATGGCGCGAAACCTTAACATCACGGAGAAGAATGATCAAATACGGACCCTTTGGAAGATTTTTTCATGATCCCAGAATCGGCCATCATTTCGCGAACCATTTCCCGGACAAATACGCCACGAGTTCCCCCGCTCCCCGCCCCACCCCGAAACGAAATTTACCAAGCAGTCAATATCCCTGCTCCGTATTCACACTCACCATCCGCGGGGCAACGCGGCCGAGTTCCCGCCCCTGCTTGTCGTGGATTACAGCCACCGCAGTGTAGCTGCCGGGCGCCGTCAGATCCGCTGGCCAGCTCGCACTCTTCCTCACGAAATTGGGGGCCGACCCGAGCGTTTCCGAGTCGCTCGCTTCAAACGCTCCTATCAACTTTCCGGATAAATCGGAGACTTGAAACACGATCTTCCCAATCGTCTCCAGGTGATTTACCGGCAGTGCGATGCGAGCCTGGACCCTGGGCTTTCCACTCTGAGCCCATGCCGTGTCAATCCGAATGGGCATCATCACTGCCGCACAGTGTGCCCAGTGGTCTGCCTCCAAGGTGTCGACAAGTTGAACGCGCGCGAGGTTGCCCGGTTGGGCGACCGACAGCGGACTGCCAAAGACAAAGCTCCGATAAGACCTCTGGGAGCCGTCGCTATAGGACAATTCCGCATCGATGCCAATCACCTCATTGATCTTCGGCGTGAAATTGGGAAAATTCACCCAAGGCAGCTTGAACTCCACCTCCAAACCGTGCTCCCACCGACGGGCGCTCACTTCGACACCGGTCTTCGCTATGGCATCAAGATAGCCGGGCCGCAGACAAAAGCGTGGGTTGAGATCAGCTTTTTCCATGGCCGTCCAAAAGCAATGGACGGCCCCCTTCCCCCATTTTTGATCGCGGAAGGTCGCATCGCGGCGCGTGTCGAAATACCATTCAACGGCATCACCTTCCCAAAGCGGGTGGACAGGTGAAAAGATCTTTTCGTCGAGAGTCCGCAGCCCCACATAAAAGGCCTCGTTGTCCCAGAGGTAGAAAAACTGAGCTGGCCGGTTCTTCTGATCCGGATGAAAATACTCGACCGGAGTGCAAACGGCGGTCGCGAATTCATCGAGTTTCCCATCAATGGTGATGGGTGTTTTGGCGCGTGTCACCGCCAAGCGCACCCCGGGTTCCAGGGGATCCGCGAAGCCCTGACCGGTCATGAAACAGAGACCGGTCGTCATACAAAATAAAGTTGTTTTCAAGAATGCCATTTCCGGGAGTGTAACGGATCCGTGGAAGGATTATCAGTATTTTATTTCTCATTCGAAGATCAGGGCCCCGACCTCAGCCCTACTTGGTTCAGGTGCATTCCGGAGGAATTCTTTTGACCGCGTGGCGCCAACGGACTCGACGATAGACCTCCTCTCCCGTCCTCTCAACAGCTTCCCGGGACTCTCCCATCCAAAAGTAAATTCCTACAGATGGTTGGGTGCAATCATTGATTCAAGCGATGCTTTCCTCACGAGAACTGATTGGACAAGAAGCTGCTATTTTTAGTTGAATACGGGAGACATGGAAAATATTGCGATCCTGCTGGCTCTGGCCATCGCGGCCTGGCTGCTGGTGAGTCCCATCCTTGTGATCAGTCTCTACGGGCGGATGCGGAGGATCGAAGAACGTTTGCGCGAGACGGAAAGGCAGATGAAGAGCCTGACCGATCGTCCAAGTGTCCATTCCGGAAATGCTTCGGGCGGGAATGCGGCAGGAAAGAAGAGTGCCATTGAGTGGGAAAAATGGAGGGCACGGAACGAAGCGGAAAAAGGAGCCGGGGACCCCGTCGTCATCAAAAAGGGGCCGCCATCCCTACCAGTCCCGGTTGGGGTCGAAACAGCTGAAGAGGATCCCGGGGCACCTCTTTTGCCAGCGGAGCGGATCTCCGCGGAACCGCAGGTGGTTAGCGTGGCGAAAGGGGTCGGGGTGGAAAAATGGCTTGAGAAAATGGGGTTGAAACCACCTCATGCCGGAGCCGAAGGAGCCAACCTCATGGCGTGGTGGAGCACGCGGGTGGGTCTTGTCCTCGGAGTCATCGCAGCGGTGTTCTTTGGGTTGTATGTCAACCAGAACACGGTGCCTTGGGTTCGACTGGCTGAGCTGATCGCGACGTCCTTACTGGTCTTCGGTTCAGGCTGGTGGATGGAGAGGAAACTTGGCGGTTTTGGCCGGGCACTTTCCGCAGGGGGGCTCGCCCTGCTCTATGTTTCCGCCTATGCGTCCTACGGGCTCCCGGCGATGAAAGTGATCGACTCGCCCTGGCTGGGGGCCGGGGTGCAGATTATTGCGGTGGCCCTGATGTCGGCCTGGGCACTGTGGCGCCGCAATGAAGGGGTCTTCGGACTCGCGCTGGCGCTTGGCTATGTCACCAGTTGGTTCACTCTGCAGGAGGGGGTGGACCCGCTGCCACTGGTTTCTCTTCTCGTTCTTGTGACCGCAGGGGCGGCTTTATTTGCGTGGCGGGGATGGTGGTCGGGACTATGGGCCGGGATCGGGGGCAGCGGTGGCGGATTGATCATTCTGACCTTATTGAAATGGGTCCCCGAGGGTGGTCCCTCACCGGTCATCGCGCTCGGTTCGGCGCTCCTCTTTACCCTTATTCTTGTCGTGGCACTCTTTCTCCGTGCGGGAAAGGAGAGTGACATGGTTGCCCGGGCTGTTCCGGTCGCTACCAGTGTCGGCCTGCTCGTGGGTGTGGTGATTGTGGGCTTACTGGAGATCGAGTGGGAATGGCTCTATGCCGGTTTTGCAATCCTGCTTCTTCTGGCCGGGTTCGCATGGCAGGGACGCGCAGGCGGAGAGAGGGTTTGGGGGGTCATGTGGATCAAAGCCAGTGTCTTGATTGCGCTTTATCTCATCGCAAGGTTTGAGGGGCCGGTGAGGGCCTTTGCCCTCCTCGGGCAGGCTGGCTCGCTGATCTGGTTGGGACAAAATCGTCGATGGTTGGCTTTTGAGGTCGGAGGACTCCTTGCAGCCTTGGTTGGGTGGTTCTATCTGACCACTCGCTGGCCGCAGGGACTCGTGGCGAACCTGGGGCGCGATGAAATTGATGGCCTGGCTTACCTTCTCATCTCGTTTTGTCTGGTAGCGTGGGCCTCTCGCGGAGCAACGAAGAGAAAAGAGCGCGAGATCACGACTTCCTTCCTGGGATTGTTGATTGCGATCGGGGTGGTGGTGGTAGGCGTTTTGCGGGTGAATCATGATTGGGCTCTCTTAACCGGTTTGGCCGGCGGGTTGGCACTTTGGAGGATCGCGGACTTTGCCAAAATGAAGTGGCATGAAGCGGCCGGGTTGGTGGGTTTTCTGGGCACGATTTCCTGGCTCGCGACGCGGGTCGGATCCGATCTTCCAGTGGGTTGGCAGTCGCTGGTGTGGCTGGTGCCGGCCTGGGGGTTCTGCGTCATCCTCGGCAGGGTCCCGGGGCAGTTTCAACGTGCGGTTTCGGCGGTGATCATGTTGGCCTCGGTGGCGGCGGTTTGGATGGCGGGTGACGAGTTTGTGACATGGGAATGGATGGCGGTGATCATGATTTCCCTGGCGATCCTCTGGCAGGGGCTGAATGGGTTTTCCTTGGTCGGGGATCTCAGAGGTCTCGCCACCGTGCCGGCCTCGGTCGGGACCGTGCTCTCCCTCGGAGCGTGGAATGACGAGCTCGGCAATGCGGTACTCGCCGGACTTTTAGGGGTGACCCTGGTGTTTTGGGTGCACGGTTGGTTCCTTGATCGTGATCGCCCCCGCGATGGAGAGCATCGTGCCTTTTCGTTCTGCCGTGGAATGGTGTTGGGAGTGGTCACGTTGCTCACCCTCCAGATGCGCCTGGAGGGAGCGATGCTGGCGCTTGCGCTGGTGGTCCTGTCTCTCGGGATGATTGCGCTGTGGAGGAAACTCCAGGAGGAGCCCTTGGCTTGGATCGGGCTCGCGGCCATGGTCTTTGCGGCCGCGATCGTCCTCGATGATGGCAGGGCGCGTGATCATTGGCATGAAGTGACCGTCGCGACAGTGTTTTTAGGTTCCGTCATCAACGGTCTTGTTCTGGGGCGATCGGGATCAGGCGGGCTCCCCGGCAATGCCCGGGTGGCATCGGTCTTGTGGGGAACCTTTGCGATGGGGAGTGTCTTGCTTGGGCTGGTCCTCACCGGGGAGTCTGCCGGATGGACGACTGCGTTTTGGGCCGTCGGTGCGGTCGCGTTGTTGGCAGCGGGATTCTGGGGGGGGCTTCGCGGGTATCGCGTGATCGCTCTTGGTGGTCTGGGCTGTGCTCTCGTGCGGCTCTTTGCGGTCGATGTGCAGGACACCTTGTGGCGAATCGTGGCCTTCGGCGTAACCAGTGGGCTGCTGATCGGAATTGGCTATGTCTACAATCGCTACCACAAACGTCTTGCCGAGGGTGATCTCGACTGGGGGACGGCTGCCAGGTCCTCAAGACCCCACCCAAAAAGAAAATCCCTGCGATAACGACTCGACCTGAATGCGTATTGCCACCATTTTCCGCCCCCTGGGGAGGAACCTGGGCTACGCCTTTATCCCTTTGATCAAAAGCTCATTAATCAGTCAACGGGAGTAAAAATAGATTTGTCAGTAAGGCCTCTTTCACTGGATTTCCTCAGTCACCTTTTTGTCATCGAGAAAAACCATGGAATCACTCGTCCTCGATGGTCGCCAAACTATCATCCTCGCCATTCTGGTACTGTTTCTCGGAAAATTGCTAACCGGCAAGATCGCGTTTCTGCGTGACTTCAATATTCCCGAACCAGTCGTCGGCGGCTTGATCGCGTCGCTTGTATTCGGCCTGCTTTACGCAATATTCGATCTGCAGTTCGAGTTTGCACTCGGCGTGCGCAATGAATTGCTGATCGCCTTCTTTACCACAATCGGCCTGTCCTCGAGATTCGAAACCCTGCTAAAAGGTGGGGCGCAGCTCGTCATCCTGCTGATGCTCGCGGCGTTCTATCTTGGCATCCAGAACGGCACCGGCGTGGCGGTGGCGACCCTCGCAGGCTTCGCTCAATTGGTCGGGGTGATTGGTGGCTCGGTGTCGCTCTCCGGCGGACACAGCACCGCGATTGCGTGGACACCCATTTTCAAGGATGACCACGGGATCGCGCTGGCGGGAGAAATCGGCATTGCCTGCGCGACCTTCGGCCTGATCCTGGGCGGCCTGTTGGGCGGCCCGCTGGCCCGATTCCTGGTGCAACGTCACAAGCTCGAGCCCGACAGCGATGCGGTTCAAACCATCGGTATCGAACACGATGGCGAACTGATCCCGATTGACTACCAGCGGATGCTACGCACTATTTTCGTGATTTTCGCGACCATCGGCATCGGCATTCACATCGATCTTGGCCTCGACAAGCTCGGATTACAGCTGCCCACGTTCGTCTCCTGCCTGTTCGCGGGCATCCTCGTGACCAATTTCGTCCCCAGGCTATTTCCAAAGGTGACTATGCCAAAGCCCGAAAAGTCGCGCAGTCTGGCGCTGATTTCCGATCTCAGCCTGGGCCTGTTCCTCGCCATCTCGCTGATGAGCCTGCAACTCTGGACCCTGGCCGATCTGGGTTTCACGATCCTGCTGATGCTGATTGCGCAGGTCGCGATGGCTCTGCTGTGGAGCGGGATCGTTGTTTTCCGAGCCATGGGCGCGAACTATGACGCTGCGGTCATGTCGTCCGGTTACGTCGGCCTGGCGCTTGGTGCCACGCCGACGGCGATCGCCAACATGACGGCCGTGACCAAGCTTTATGGACCATCACCCAAGGCTTTCATTATCGTGCCGCTAATCGGCGCGTTCTTCATCGACCTGGCAAATGCGATCGTGATCCAGCTTTACCTTGGCTGGTTTGGTTAAGGGGATCTCGATCAAGGCTGCCTCGAGGTCGGGTGATCTGATCGGCTTGGAGAGATACGCATCCATTCCGACCGCCAGACAGCGCTCGCAGTCGCCCTTCATGGAGTGAGCCGTGAGCGCAATGATATAAAGGTGCTGACCGGTCACCTTTTCGCGCCGCCGGATTTCCATAGTGGATTCGAAGCCGTCCATTTCAGTCATCTGCACATCCGTGATCAATGCGTCAAACGTTTCCTCTTCCAGCGCCTCGAGAGTTTCCCGGCCGTTGTTGGCGGCGACTACCGAATGGCCCCGCTTTTTGAGCATGCCAATAATGACGCGCCGGTTGATGCGGTTATCTTCGGCCAGCAGCAGTTTAAGCGGCCGGATGAGGCGCTTGGTTTCATTGTCATCAGCCACGGGAGCGCGCATCCCTTTGACAGGCGGTTTGGGCGTGAACGCGTTGCCGCCTTTGACCGCGTGCCGTGGCAGACGCATCGTGAAGTGGAAAATACTGCCAATGCCTGGTTCGCTCTCCATCCAGATTTTCCCACCCATCAATTGCACGAGCTCTGCTGAAATGGCCAGCCCCAGGCCGGACCCACCATACTTGCGGGTGGTGGAACTGTCCGCTTGCGAGAATCCCTCGAACAGTTTTGACTGAGCCTCCGGGGCAATGCCGATGCCGGTATCCTTGACCAGGAAATACAGCGTCGCGGCGGTTGCCTCCACCGATTCGGCCTCGATACAGACGACGATCTCGCCTCGTTCCGTAAACTTGATGGCGTTGCCGACGAGATTGAGGATGATTTGACCAATCCGCCGGGATCGCCAAAGAACTGTGCGGGCACGCTGTTTCCAATTTGCGAGGTGAGTTCGAGGCCTTTCTTTTCCGCGCGCAGGGCCAGGGTCTTGATGGCGTTGCCGATGCGATCGTGCAAATTGAACGAAATCGGCTCGATCTCCAGCTTGCCGGCCTCGATCTTCGAGAAGTCGAGGATGTCGTTGATCACCCGGAGCAGGGCGTCACCGGAGCTTGGTCCCGTCTCCATCTGTTCGCGTTGATAGGGGGAGAGTTCGGTGTCCAGGAGCAACTCGGTCAACCCCATGATGCCATTCATCGGGGTTCGGATCTCGTGGCTCATATTAGCCAGGAATCTGCTCTTGGCACGGCTGGCAGCTTCGGCCCCTTCCCGGGATTTGCGCAATTCCAGCTGGGCCATGACCTGGCGGGAAAGCGCGGCCAATGCCGAGATTTGTTGTGGGGTCAGTACACGCGGTTCGCGATCAATGACGTAGATCGTGCCCAAGGCGCAGTTGTCCGGAGTCATCAGGGGAGCTCCGGCATAGAAGCGAATGTGTGGATCGGAAGTGACCAGGGGGTTGTCAGCGAAGCGAGGGTCCTTGGTCGCGTCTTGAACTTGAAAAACATCGCTCTGCAAGATCGCATGGGCACAAAAAGCCAGATCTCGATGGGTTTCAGACGAATCGATCCCGATCTTCGATTTGAACCACTGGCGGTCGGCATCGACGAGCGAAATCAAGGCGATCGGCGCACCACAAATTTGCGCAGCGAGCAAGGTGATGTCATCGAAATCCGTTTCAGGCAGCGTGTCCAGGACTCCATAGTCATGAAGCTTCTCCAATCCGACCGTTTCCCCGGCTGGTATCGGAACCTTCATCTCTTTTCCAGAGAACCTCCGCCCGCTGGGATACGATGGCCCGGATCAATTCGAATCGAGGCTAG
>CALFSW010000079.1 GCA_937916505.1 uncultured Verrucomicrobiales bacterium
CCCTGCTTGATTCCCCGAGGCTCCTTGACGGCTACAGGAAATTTGGGTAAGTTGTCAGCTGAAGGAGAAAAAAATTTCTCCTCCAAAACACCCACCTCATCCCAAGAAACAATGAAAAAACTGAAAGCCATCATGGCAGTCGGCCTGTCGCTGACGTGCACCGGTCTCGCCGACGAGACCCAAAAGAAAGAACCATCAGCTGCCGCTCTTTACCATTCGGGAATGGCCTTGCTGAAAAAGGGAAAGCCGGAGGAAGCAAAAACCTTCTTCCAAAAGGTTCTAAAGCTGGAACCCGGCTACACTCCTGCCAAATACCAGCTCGCCCGCATTCCCGAGTTGAATCTGCGGGTCAAGCTGCAGCGACGAAAGGCTCTCTTCACGAGCACCAAAATTCCGAAGATTCACTTCAGTGATGCCACTCTCGCCGAGGCTCTCGAAGCGCTCAACGAGCTCACCTCCCAAGCGACCGAAAAGAAATTTTCGCCCAACTTCGTGGTTCGGGATCCCCGGAAAAAGTTGTCCGAAGAGACCGTGAGTTTGAAAATGAACAATGCCCCCGTCTCGGCCATCTTGAAATATATCCTGGAGGATGTCGGTGCCACGGCCCGCTTCGACGAACACGCCACCGTGATTCGACCCACCGGCAAATAGGCCTGCCGGAGGATCTCGATTTTTTTCGCGCCATAGGGGGATTTTCTCCCTATGAATCGCGGCGTGAAGAAGTGGACCTTTCAAGATCGAATCATCGCCCCCTCGCTCCTTGCAGCCGACTTTGGCCGGGTGGCGGAAGAGACCACCCGCGCGATCAACGCAGGTGGGGACTGGATGCATCTTGATGTCATGGATGGTCACTTCGTCGATAACATTTCCTTTGGCCCGGCGTTCATCCAGGCTGTTCATGAAACCAATGATGTCTTTCTCGATGTCCACCTGATGATCGCACGACCTGATCATTACCTCCCTCGTTTCGTCTCGGCTGGCGCGGATCTCATCACCGTACACGTCGAAACAGAGGCCAATCATGACGTCGCAACAACCTTGCAAGCGATCCGTGCTGCCGGTTGCAAAGCCGGCCTCGCGCTCAACCCCGCCACTCCTTTCGAGGCTGTCGTGCCCCACTTGGGCGAAATTGACCTTCTCCTCGTGATGACGGTGGTGCCGGGATTTGGCGGTCAGTCGTTTATGGAGGAAGTCATGCCAAAAATTGAAGCCGGAGTGAAATATCGCGCAGACCATGATCTCCACTATCACATTGAGGTCGACGGAGGCATCGGAGCGGACACGGCCGCGATTGCGGGAGCGGCGGGTGCCAACGTCTTTGTGGCCGGCTCCTCGACTTTCGGCGCCCGGGATATGGGTGCCGCCGTGGCGGCGATCCGCGAGGCGTGACCATTTCCGCACCTTTGACACGAAGCGGAAAGCATGGTGACTTATGTCATCATGATTTTTCGTCTGCTTGCCCCATTCCTGCTCGGTCTCCCAATGATCGGGGGCGCACTTGACATCAAGCCCACCGACGAGCGAAGCTGGACTTCCACCAGTGGCACGAAGGTGACCGCGATCGCTCTCGAACTCACCAGGAATGGTTCGGTGGAACTGGAGACACCCGATGGCCGGAAAATGACCCTCGGCATCGATCACTTCACGAAAGCAGATCAGGATTTTTTGGAAAAGCACTTCCGCGGAAGCGATGCCCCGGCAGGTCCGCCACCAACGACCGGAATCCATCGCGGTCCAATCAAAGCCGATGCCGATACGAGCTACTACCTCTACCTGCCAAAGGATTTTGATAAGTCAGTAAAATCCCCGGTGCTGATTTGGACGCAGTCCGATGGCGCGAAAAAAGAAACACTCGAGCGATTTGGCAAGGCCGCCGACCTTCTGGGCATGATCATCGCTTCGCCCGTCGAAGCCCGCAACCAAGGGCGGGTCACCCTGCTCAACAATCTGGTCCACTCAAACGATGTCCTTCGCAACTTGCGGAAAGATTTCACCATCAACAGCGGGGCTATTCATTACGGAGGGAATGACACCGGAGCGGCTGCGGCCTTCTGGAATTCATCCAAAAACAAAAGCGCCGGAACCTTCACCGTCTCGGGATTTTTCACCGAGGAAATGACCGGAGCGAATGAAGGCTACCACTTCATGGCCGGGGGAACGACCAGCGCCAACCGCTATCTCACCGCCTGGACGGCAGACAAATTTGGAGAAAACGGCACCCATTATCTCTACGAAGGGGGCCGTGAAATGCCGGAAGAGGAGGATGTCACGGTCGGGATGATCTGGATGTATTCGCAGGGACTCTACAAGAAGTTTTCTTCACGCACTGAAGAAGCGAAAAACTTCGAAAAGCGCATCCTTCCCTGGATCAAGGAACTGGCCGGGACCTCGGAGGAAGATGCCGCCTTCCTCACCCAAACCCTCGCCAGGGAATGCACTTTGCGGGGAAACTTCAAAAATGAAATCAACCAACTTCGGGCGCAACTCGAACGGAGTGAAGCAGCGGTCGCCCACGTTCAGGGACGGGAAGCCCTCGATGAGTTTTCCGAAGACGAACTCTCAAAGTACGGGAACCTCTACGCCCCTCTCAACGAACATGCGCCGAAAAAATTCGAACGCATGACCAAGCGCCTTGCCGGGAAAAACCCGAAGGCGAAGGAATTGCAGGAGATCTTCAAACAGCTTGCGAAGCCGACGCATCGGTAGGGCATCATCCTGAAACGGATCAGGATGCCTGCCGGATCAGTCGGCCCTTGATCTTGGGGAGTGGTTGCTTTTGTTGTCACCCGGAACCGCATGCTTCTTCTTTCTTCGGCTCCCGGTCTGATAACCTGCGGATGTGGGTCTTTGAAAAAGACAAGCGGATCCTCTTCTAGAGCCCCCGCCCTTTATTGAAGCGCGCAACCTCTCGTTGCGCTTCACGCAGTTCGGTCTTCTTTTTCAAATCCTGCCGTTGATCGCTGTGACCTTTTCCTTTTCCGAGGCCCAGTTGCACCTTCACACGACGCCCCTTGAAGTAGAGCTTCAGGCAAATCAGGGTAAAGCCCTTCTGCAAGGTCGACTGCGAAAGCTTGAGGATTTCGTTTTTATGAAGAAGCAACTTCCGGGGACGTTTGGCCTCGTGCTGGAAGAATGCCCCCGCAGTTTGCCAAGGCTGAATATCGCATCCGTATAGCCAACACTCACCCCGTTCAATACGCGCAAACGATTCCGTGATACTGACCTTCCCTGCGCGGATGGACTTCACTTCCGTGCCCCGCAAAACCAGACCCGCCTCGAAGGTCTCCGAGATGGTGTAATCACGACGTGCGCGTTTGTTGGTCGCTCCTTCTTGAGACATGACACGAAAATGAATGCGTCCGCTCTTGAAGGAAGCAGACCGGACTTAAGACTTGGGGTTCTCAATGAGTTTGATCTTACCCTCGATGATTTCAGTGAGGGCAATATCGGCCATTCCCATGCTGGGAAGAGCGTTGATCAAGGGAGAACGGCCCTGGTTGAGCTGGGCCACGCGCTTTGACACGAGGTTAACCAGCACAAGGGGATCGGGAACAATTTCAGCAGCCTTTTCAACAAGATCGTTTTTCATAGGGATCGCACTAGAACGGGGAGGAGGTTTGGGCGCTTCAAAAGGAATGATATTATCTGCATCCATAACTCCAAAAATTAATGGGCGGAAATCCACCCGTGGGCGGAGTGGAAAACCACAAAACCGCCTTCATGACAAGCCCAATCTACTTCTGATGTCTTTTAGAATTCCAAACCAACCCGGACACCGAAGACCTGGGGGTCACCCGGAGTGCCCGCGGCGATCTGGTTGTTCATGAAAGTGTAGTAATCTTCGTCGAAGAGATTACGGGCAAAAACAACGGCATTCCAGTTCTCGGCCTCGTAGCCAATCTGAGTATCCCAGACCTCGTAAGAGCCTTGCTTGAAGTCCCGGTTGTTGGCTTCGTCGAAGTAGGTCGCGCCGACCGCCCGAAGGCCGGTTTGAACGAAGAATCCATTCTCAAAGTCATATCTCACCGCGAGTCCCGCCGTAAACTGGGGCAAAAATGGCACTTCGTTGTCGTCAAAGCCGGCATGGTCGTCAAACTCGATCTGGTTCCAGCCTGCCGTCGCCTGCACGGTGAGATTGTCGGCGGGCTTCCAATAAAGCTCCCCTTCTACTCCCAGGGCCTCCACGCGATCCGCATTCACAATGACAAAGTCAGTGATCGGAAGGCTGCGGTTGACCTGATAATCGTCAATCTGCTTGTAGTAACCACGAACTTCCAGCCCAAGAGTGTTGTCTGAATTTTGATAACGCACTCCGATCTCGGTCTCCCAGGCCCGCTCCTCGTCGTAGTCTGAGTTGATGGGATTGTCACTGAAAGCGGTGAAGCCTTGCGGCTTAAACGAGGTCGAGGTCCGGGCAAAAAGGCTGGTCTCACTGGTCAGGGCGTAATTGACCCCAATCGAAGGTGAGAAATACCATCCCTCGCTCTCTCCCGTCGTCGTGCCATACATTGCGGGAAATCCGGGGGTATTGCCGAAATCAGATTTCGAACGATTGAGCGAGCTTTCGACATATTCCAATCGACCGCCGACCTCGAAAGTGAGGCTCTCATTGGCATCCCATTGAACATTCCCGAAGAGGGCAACACTTTCCTCCTCCAACGAATAATTGGTGAACTGATTCGCAAAGGTAACGGCACTGGTGCCAAAGAAACGATTGGCTACTCCTTCGGTGTCCTTCCACAGATAAGCAAGACCGGCGGTCCAGCGGACGCTGTCGGAGTCGTCGGACTCCAGGCGGAACTCCTGACTCCAGAGATCCTGCTCCTGACGAATCGAAGAGGTTGACGCCGGCTGGGGCGAGAGATCAAGATCCACCGTATTCGGGCCAAGCTGCCAATTCTGAAAAGAGGTGATCGATTTTAGACTCGCCCATCCCAGGTCCTGATTTACATGAAGGGAGAACTGGAGGCGGTCAATTTCGGTGGCGCCTTCGAAGTCGCTGGTCACCCGAAAGGGATCCTGTGCGCGCAGGAAATCAATGGGGCCGAAGGCCGAAGCGACACCAGGCAAGGCGGTGAGACGCTGGCTTCCATCCCGGGTCCGCTCGTACATCGCACGAAAACGGACCTCAAGGTCGGCACTTGGATTGTAGTAGAGGCTGCCCAAGGCTCCGAACTGCTCGCGGGTGTCATTGAAACCTCCCACGGCGGGGTTGACATTGTCGATGTAGCCGTTCCGCTCCTTGAAGTAGCTTTGGAAGGTATAGGAGAGCTTGTCATTGATGGGCCCGCTGGCACGGAACCTGAGGTGAAGGAGATCATAGCTGCCATATTCGCTACTGAAGCGGTATTCAGGGGTATCGGTCGGCCCGGCGGTTCTCATTTCAATCAATCCCCCTGCCCCGTTCCGGGCAAAACGGCTGCCTTGCGGGCCACGGTGAAGGGTAAACTCATCCAGGTCGAAAAACTCGGTCGAGTAGCCAAAGACATCACCGTAAGGCACGTCGTCGACCACCATTGCCACGCCCGCTCCCCCAAAAAAGAGAGTGTTTGAGGTTCCCCGCACCGAAATCCGGTCTCCATATCCGGCGGAATCCGAAGCAACCACCGCAAGCCCGGGAACAAATCCAAGCAGTTCGCTCACGCGCTCGGCCTCGATTCCCTCAACATCCACATTGCCCGTGGATTCCACACCCCGCAGTCCGGTGACCACCAGAGGCTTCAATACATCCTGACCCATGGCCATTTGGCCAACCAACAACGCGCTAAGGCAAAAACCGATCTGTCTCATAGAGGGATGAAAATTGACTCAAATCCTGATTCCGTCAACCAAGAAGGTCTTGATAGATTTCGCCACTTCGATAAGTAGCGAAGTCACTCAATTTCATCATGATTCGCCCGAGACCACTTCCCTTCGTCACCCTTGGCCTGTGCGCCTTTCTTAGCTCATCCTGCCAGCGCAAACCCTATCCCTTCCTTGAAAAGAAGGAAGTGGAACTGACCGCCGCCGAGATCAAAAAGGCCGCAGCGGCCGCAGCCCCCGTCTCCACCGGATCCCTCAATATCATCCCCGGCCTCCTTCCGGACAAAGCCGCTGCTTTCCTCCCCGTCACCGAAAAAATCTTTGCCAAACTCAAAGAAGTCCCCGGGGGAGATCTGCAGCCCTACACCGAGACCGTTCCGAAGTCCGATAATGCCACCATCGAGATGCTTCCCATCCCCGGCGGCGAATTCACCCTCGGATCTCCGGACAGCGAAGAAAATCGGTCCGACGACGAAGGCCCCCAACGTAAAATCAAGATCGAACCTTTTTGGATGGCCTCCAAGGAAATCACCTGGAAGCTCTACCAATCCTTCATGGAGAACGGGAAAAACCGTAACAAGGACGGCTCCCTTGATCTCGACGGAAACAAGCTCAACCCCGAGCCTCCCTTCGCGAGTAACCCCGAACTCCTTGACGCCATTTCGCAGCCCACTCCTCCCTACATGCCCATGCACAACGGCATGGGTGACCAGGCCGGCTACGATGCCAAATATCCCGCCGTCGCAATGACCCAGCACGCCGCATCGAAGTTCTGCGAATGGCTCACCGCCCAAACCGGGAACTACTACCGTCTCCCCACCGAAGCCGAGTGGGAATACGCCTGCCGCGCCGGCACCACCACCGCCTACTCTTTTGGTGATGACGCTTCCAAAATCGACGAGTATGCCTGGTATTTTGAAAACTCCGACGGTTCCTACCAGCCCGTGGGATTGAAAAAACCCAACCCATGGGGCCTCTTCGACATGCATGGAAATGCCCGCGAGTGGACCATCGACGCCTACCTTCCGGACTACCGCCAACATCCCGACGGAAGCGTGAATCCCTTCGCCCTCACTCCCAAGCGATACCCCCGCGTGACCAAGGGCGGCGACTGGGACTCGGATCCCGAAGACCTTCGCTCGGGAAACCGCATTCCCTCCAGCCAGCAATGGAAGTATATTGATCCACAGGACCCCAAATCCATCTGGTATCACACCGACGCATGGGGCCTCGGCTTCCGCATCATTCGTCCCTCCAAAAACCCCACTCTTGAGGAAATGCACCTCCTTTGGAACACCGGACCAGGCGAGCGATTCTAAGATTCCGACCACCATCGAAAGACCACTTTTCCCTGACCCTCCCATCCCTGCCGGAGGTTGCGACCAAAAGCCCCATCCCTTTCGTGGGAAGAAAAAGGAATGAAAGCGCCGCATCAGCCGTGAAATTCATCTCCCATTCATTTTTTGTGCAACTTCCGGGGGATTCGCGGGTTGAATACCCCACACGGAAAAAGCAATGAAGCCGAACCACCCAAACCACCATCTTCCCGATTTCGACGCCGACCTTGAAAAGGACGATGTTTGGAACCTTTTGGGAGACACCACGCCCCGCAATCCTTCCCCCCGTTTTGTCCAGGATACCCTCCGGCGTGTTCGCATGGATGGTGAGACTAAAAATTCCCCCTGGTGGAATGCCCTCTTCTCTCCCAAGCCCCTCATTGGGATTGCCGGAGCAGCTCTTGCCGCGATTGCCATCGTCATTTCCCTTCCCTCCGATTCCGGCACCCCGTCATCGACCGCTAACACCGATCCCGTGAGTGTCGAAGATTGGCAGGACGACCTCGAAGACGCCGTTGCCAGCGAACTGCTCTCCAGTGCCGCCGAAGATCCCACCCTCTTTTCCGACGGAGAAATCGTTGCCCTTCTTTACTAATTCCCTTCTCTCATGAAATTCCTCCTCCCGCTCCTGGTCGCTGTCCCCACGATCCTCGCCAAGCCCCTCTCACCCGAGGTGGTGCGCGATACGGCCCGCGAAATCGATGAAGTTCTTCTCGAAGGGCAAAAAGCGCAAGGCCTCAAGGCCAATGCCATCATCGACGACGCCACCTTCCTGCGCCGCAGTTACCTCAACATCATCGGCCGTCTCCCGACCCACGACGAGGCCCGTGTCTTTCTGGATTCCAAAAAGGACGACAAACGCTCAAAGCTGGTCGACACCCTTGTCGAGTCCCCGGGATTCAATTCCCGCCTCTTTAATTTCTGGAGCGACCTTTTACGCCTCAAGACCCGCGAGGAACACAATGGCCTTGGATGGCACGTTTGGTTGAAAAATGCCGTCGAAAAGAACGTGCCCTACAACAAAATCGCGGGCGAGATGCTCGCGGCCGAAGGCCACGTCGCTGAGAATCCGGCGGTGGGATACTACCTCCGGGACCGCGGCATGCTTCTCGATAATGTCAGCAACACCGTCCAGGTCTTCCTTGGCCAACAAATCGGCTGCGCCCAGTGTCACGATCACCCTTTCGACGACACCACCCAGATGGAATACTACCAGCTCGCGGCATTCCTCGGAGGCACCGAGTATCGCTTTGCAGGAGCCCGGGAAAAAGTGCGCGAAGTCGTGGGCGTTTCGCCCGACAAACGCCCCAATAGGAAGTTTGCAAAAATGTCAAAGGACGAACGCCGTAAATTTTCGATGGCCATGAAGGCAAAGCAAAGCGAGGCCCGCAACATCGCCTCCGTTTTTCGCTATCACCAGCGCAACGCCCTCTCTGATGTTCCCAACAAAGAACTCAAACTTCCGGTCGATTACCAATATAAGGACGGAAAGCCCGGGGACGTGGTAAAGCCCGGCTTCCTCTTCGGACTCGATGCCAAAGACGTCTCGCCCGAGAAACGTCGTGACTACTTTGCCAAGTGGGTCACTTCACCTGAAAACCCCTATTTCACGAAGGTCATCAGTAACCGCATGTGGAAATATGTCTTCGGATACGGACTCGTTGCCAACCCTGACGACTGGGGAAACTCGCCCAAACCTCACTACCCCGGGCTTGTCGAGTATCTTGAAAAGGCCATGTTGGCCTCCGACTACGATCTCAAGCAGTTCCTGCGCATCCTCTATCAAACCCGCTTGTTCCAACGCGAGGTCACCGTCGAGGAACCAGCCCAGGGATTCTCCTTCCACTTTCAGGGCCCTGTTCTCCGCCGGCTGAGCGCCGAGGAAATCCGTGATTCCTTTGTCACTCTTGCTTCCGGAAATATCGACTCGAACACCAATAATTCCTTCGAGGAAGCTTGGGACGAATATGTCGAATCCTTCAACTTCCTCATGAGCACCAATGCCAAACAACTGAAGCAAATCGACAATGCTGTCGATCAGGCTGAGAAGCGGCGCCGGGAGATTCAAAAGGAAGTCTCTCTTCTCCGGACAAAAGCCCGGGAAGCCAAGGAAGCTGGTAACTTTGCCGCGATGCGCCGCTTGGGCGTTCAAGTCCGGGAGACCCAACAGAAATTCGGAAAAAGTTACAAAAAGGGATCCGCCGCCACAGGAAACCCCGCAGCCATGAAAGCCAGTGCAGCCATCGCGCGCCGCGCCCCCAACGTACGACCGGACCACCCTGAATACAAAATGCGCGCTTCCGAATTGGCCGTCCCCGCCCGGGGAGGTTCATTCATTGCCGAATTCGGGGGATCCGACGCTGAGAGCCCATCGGCTGCCCACACCCAGGCCACCGTGCCCCAGACGCTTCGCCTGCTGAACGGACTTGAAACAAGCCTTCTTACCAACAAAAAGAATGCCTTTGCCCGCACTCTTCGTTCCATCGAGGCCCCTTCCAGACGCCTCGATTTCCTCTATCTCAGCCTCTACTCGGCCCTCCCAACCAAGGCCGAAAAAGAAACCTTCCTCGCCGAAGTCAAAACACCGGAATCCACCGAGACCTTCGCCCGGGCCATCCTCACCTCAAACCGTTTCCTCTTTGTCCAATGAACCCTTTTAACCAACTCGACGACCAATCTCGCCGCAGCTTCCTATCCAACACTGCCCGCACCGCATTTGGAGTGACTTTGGGAGGAGCCTCCGCGTCCTGGTTTTCCTCAGCTGAGGCCGCCGAAGCCATTTCCAAATCAAACGGCAAGGCCAAAAATGTCATCTACCTTTACATGGCGGGCGGCATGACCCACATCGACACGCTCGACCCCAAGCCCGAGGCTCCTTCGGAATATCGGGGACCAATCAAAGCCATCTCCACCAACGTGGACGGCATTCAACTTGGACAACACCTCGAAAAGACGGCGAAGCATGCCGACAAGATGGCGATCATCCGCTCCATGACCTCCACCCAGGGAGCGCACTCACAGGGCAATTACCACATTCACACTTCCTACACCGAGCGGGCGTCCATCACCCACCCTTCAATGGGAGCCTGGGCCAACAAACTGGATCCGGAGCGTCTCAAGGGAACCCTTCCTCCTTACGTCACCGTCCACACCGGGAACAACCATCCCGGCGCCGGATTCTTTGAGCCCAGCATCGCCCCCCTTCCAGTTGGCGACGCCGAGAAAGGACTTCAAAATGCCAAGCGCCGCGGCAATGTTTCCGAGGCGGCCTTCAACCGCCAGATCGCCCTTCGCAGCAAACTCGACGAACAATTCGCAGACCGCTTTGGCAAGGGCCAACGCAGCGTTCGCGCTTACGACGAGATGTTTAACTCCGCCGTCAGCCTGATGAAATCGAAGGACCTTGAAGCTTTCGACCTTTCCAAGGAATCCCGGGACAGTCACGCCGCCTATGGCACCGACAAATTCTCCAAAGGGGTCCTCCTTTCCCGTCGCCTCGTCGAGCACGGCGTTCGCTTCGTCGAAGTTCAATTCGGTGGTTTCGACTGGCACTCGGATAACTTCACCAAGGCCGACGAAAAACTTCCCATCCTGGATCAGGCCTACGCGGCACTCCTGACCGACCTCGAACAACGGGGCCTCCTCGAAAGCACTCTTGTTGTCATCGCGACCGAGTTCGGCCGCACCCCCAAAATCGACGACGATGCCGGGCGCAATCACTTCCCCAAGGCCTTCTCCTTCGCCCTCGCGGGCGCAGGCATCAAAGGCGGAACCGTTTACGGCGAAACCGACAAGACAGCCTCCAACGTCATCACCGACAAGACAACGGCCTCGGACTTTAACGCCACCATCGCCGCCGCGATGGGGCTGTCGCATGACCAGGTCCTCTACTCACCGACAAAGCGCCCCTTCAAAATGGGCGGCAAAACCGGAAAACCGATCGCCGACGTCCTCGCCTAGCGCTCCCTGGAAAATCTCATCGCCACTCTCCCCCTATCGAGAATGGCACTCGGATAGTGGCATGATCCGTCCCGGTCATGTTCATTTCCCGGCAGCCATGCTGCGAAGCCCCCTTTTAACGGAGTGCCATTCCCCCTATCGGGACCTCATCTTCGCATGATGTCTCGATTTTTTGTCCCTCACCATCATTCTTCCTCTCAAGGCAGAATCTTCACGGTCTCAGGACGAGGTTCTCACTTTTTCCATTCCCCCCGCCCCTGCGCCTCTCTTAAATACGCCTACCGATGGCAGGAGAGAAAAAGCTGACCCCGATGATGGCCCAATACATGGCCATGCGTCGCTCCCTGCCCGATGACATCCTTCTCCTCTACCGCCTCGGCGACTTCTATGAGATGTTTTTTGACGATGCCAAGGCAGCCGCCGGCATCCTCAATGTCGCCCTCACCAAACGAAATGACATCCCGATGTGCGGCGTTCCCCATCACGCCGCCCAAGGATACATCGCCAAACTCATTAGAGCCAATAAACGGGTCGCCATCGCCGAGCAAACAACCGAACCCCAACCCGGCAAGATCGTCGAACGGGAAATCGCGCAAATCATCTCCGCCTCAACCGTCAATGACGTCACCCTCCTCGACGACACCCGCCACAACTACCTCGCCGCCGTCTTCATCGGGGGCTCCGCCAAAAAGCCCTGCCTCGGTCTCGCCTGCGCCGACCACACCACAGGCGAATTCACCGTCGCCGAGTTCCCCGACCGGCAACAGTTGGAAGATGAATTGACCCGCCTCTCCCCCTCGGAACTCCTCATTTCAGAAGACCAAACCCAGGAACTTGGCGGCCTTCGAAACTGCCTTCCCTACGACTCCTACGCCTTCCTCTCCGACCAGGCCCTCCACACCCTCAAAGACCAATTTAAGGTCCAGTCGCTCGACGGCTTCGGCTGCTCCGGCATGAGCGCCGCCCTCTCGGCTGCCGGAGGAGCCCTCCACTACCTGACCTACCAGCTTCGAAGAAATTGCGACCATCTCAAGGGCATCTCCGTGCGCAATGTCGCCGACTACGTCCTCATCGATTCGGCCTCACAACTCAACCTCGACCTCGTCGAATCCCGCTCCGGCAAGCAACACACCCTTCTCGGTGTCCTCGACCGCACCTCCACCCCCATGGGCGCGCGCAAACTCCGCGACTGGATCCTCCACCCCCTCCGCGACCTTGCCACCCTCACCGCCCGACTCGATCTCGTCGACTCCCTCCTTGCCGAGCCCTACCTCCTCACCAAACTCCGCGATTCGCTCAAAAACATCCGCGACATCGAGCGCACCACCGGCCGCCTCTCCCAGGGCTCCGGTAATGCCCGCGACCTCAAATCCCTCCAGACTTCCCTCGAACGAATCCCCGATCTCAAGTCCGACCTTTCCGCCGTCTCTCAAACCTCCGGCCTTCACGCCCAACTTCTCAACGCCATCGAAGAATTCCCCGGGCTCGTTCAAACTCTCCAGGACGCCCTCGTCGATGAACCACCCGCCCAGCTAAAAGACGGCGGCATCATCCGCGATGGCCATTCCGGGGCGCTCGATGAACTCCGCTCCGCCTCCCGCTCGGGAAAGCAGTGGATCGCCGAAATGCAACAATCCGAGCGAAAACGGACCGGAATCGAGACCCTGAAGATCAAATTCAACAACGTCTTCGGCTACTTCATCGAAATCACCAAATCAAAAGCCGACCAAGCTCCCGACGACTACACCCGGAAGCAAACGATGGCCAATGCCGAACGTTTCATCACCCCCGAACTCAAGGAAGTGGAAGGGAAGGTCCTCGGGGCCGACGACCGGGCAAAGTCCCTCGAATACGACGAGTTCATCAAACTCCGTGCCGGAGTCACCGATGATCTCGTCCCCCTCCAAAATACCGCCGACGCACTCGCCACCCTCGACGTCCTCATCTCATTCGCCGAGACCGCGCAACTCTACCAACACACCCGTCCCGTCCTCGACGACTCCCGCCACCTCCAGATTGTCGACGGTCGCCACCCGGTTCTTGAACAAACCCTCATCGACGAGAAATTCGTCCCCAACGACACCCTCATCGATCCCGAGGTCAGTCTCCTTCAAATCCTCACCGGCCCCAACATGGCGGGCAAATCAACCTACATCCGCCAAATTGCCCTCATCACCCTGATGGCCCAGATCGGCGCCTACGTGCCCGCCGGGCACGCCCACATCGGCCTCACCGACCGCATCTTCTGCCGCGTTGGTGCCTCCGACGATCTCGCCAAAGGCCAATCGACCTTCATGGTCGAGATGAACGAGACCGCCCTCATCGTCAACAATGCCACCGAGAAGAGCCTCGTCATCCTCGATGAAATTGGTCGCGGCACCGCCACCTTCGATGGCCTCTCCATCGCCTGGTCCGTCGCCGAGCACCTGCACGACGAAGTGCGCTGCCGCACCTTGTTCGCCACCCACTATCACGAACTTTGCGCCCTCTCCGATTCCAAGGAATCGGTCGCCAACTTCAACGTCGCCGTCCGGGAGTGGAATGACGACATCATCTTCCTTCGCAAGATCCTCCCCGGCCAGGCCGACAAAAGCTACGGCATTCAGGTCGCCCGCCTCGCCGGTCTGCCAAAACCCATCCTCGATCGCGCCAAGGAAATCCTGAGCCATCTCGAGATGACTTCCTCCAAACAAACCAAGGACAAGAAAGCTTCCCCGAAAGCAAAGAAAGCCCTCCCGGAGGCCAACTCCCCCCAACTTGACCTCTTCGATTAACTGGAATCGGAAACCAGCCTCTTGAACTACTGGCCGATGAACGGCACGACCGATGATAAGGCCGAGAATGTTCCCGGAGCATGTGGGACCACCACTGACAATGGCACGATCAACGGAAGCGTGACATTCGCCGATGCCGGTGGCACAGGGGGCATTCAGACAATCACCTCCTATGGAACCGCTCCTGCTGGTGATGGCCTTTGGCATCATATTGTTGCCACTTCTCAAAATGGAGAAACAGCCCAGCTCTTTGTCAACGGCGTTCTCGAGGCGACCAGCACGGGCACTCCCGCGATCGCTGCCAGTGGTGGTCATAACAACGTTCTCTGTATCGGCTGCAACCCTGACAACGGCCGTGAATTTGATGGTCTCATGGATGACGTTGCGATGTGGGACCGGGTCCTAACGGGCGCCGAGATCTACGAGGCCGGAAAATTGGAAAATGATCTCTTCACTCTGCTCCCTCTTCCGGGCGATGACGATGGTGACGGACTCCCTGACGCTTGGGAAATTCGCTACGGCCTCGATCCGAATGACAATGGCGACGTTGACCCCGCAAACGGAGCTCTCGGTGACCCCGACATGGACGGCCTGATTGATGGAGATTTGTTTAGCGACTCCGATGAGATGGCCGGGGGGAGCGACCCCAACGACGTGAACAGCACTCCGGTTGTGCCCGAGCTTCCCGAGCTTCTGCTCTATTACTCATTCGATGTGGAAGACGGAATGAACATCACCGCTCCTGCTTTGAACGTCATTATTAGTGGTCATGGCCGTGATGCGGGAGATGATCCGGGCAATGGTTTCAGCGGTTGGTTGGACGAAGTGAAGATCTACGGCACCGCACTCACGGAAGCCCAGGTGAGAGAAGCCATGGTTCCTGGTTCCGGAGGGGCCGGCGGTCTTGCCATCACCGCCACTGGCTTTGATCCCAACATCGGAGCCAATGGCCAATTCAGAATCACCTTCAACTCCCGGCGAACGCAAGTTACCGACTTGTCTACTCAACCGATCTCGCCGATTGGGA
>CALFSW010000080.1 GCA_937916505.1 uncultured Verrucomicrobiales bacterium
GGATTTCTTTTTGGCCATGAGTTTTGAAATGGAAATTAGTTTTCAGGGGAATCTGGAGCTTCGGAATCCTCTTCCGATCCGGGCTTGGGGAAAGCGGAGACAACGCCATCGACATGCTCGTAGAGGTCGTCATTTACGCTTTGCCAGAGAGGATCGAGAATGAATTCAACACCCTCCCGTCGGGCGACCTTGGCAGCGGGGACGAAATCGCTGTCTCCGGTGACAAGAATGATGGTATCGACCTCTCGCTTCAGAGTCAGAGTGGTGATGTCGACGCCGATGCGCATATCGACCCCTTTCTGGCGAAGGCCAAGGCGGAGGTCGTCGGGGGTGAGTTGTTTCCACAGCTCCACGATCTTTTCAAGATGGAGTCGCTCAGTATCGGGGAGAGTGGGTTGCTCAGCCTCTTGGGCAGCGGCTTCGAGAATGGAGACGAAATCTTTGGTGCGGAGGAGTTTCTTGGTGAGGGCGGGACTGGTAAGGTGCCAGTCGCTTTCCTTCGAGACCTTGCCGAGGCGCAGCGCAAACTTACGTCTCCGGCGGAGGTGCTGAAAGAGTTCGTTTCGGAAGGCTGCTTCGGGAGTCTTGCTGAACTGAATCTGGATGTTCGAAATGGGATGATGAGCGACCCCTTGAAAGGGAAGGGCATCGTAGTAGAAGAGGCGATAGACGTGGTCGAGCCAACGGCTGCGCTGGTTGTTAAAGTTTTCGCCCGTGAGCCGCTGGACGTGGCGCTTGCAGAGGAAGGTTGCGCATTTGGCGACTCTTTCAGCCGTATCGCAACGATCCTCGGGAACAAGACGGTGAAGCTTTTTCAAGAAAAAGCCCCCATCGATGAGAACGGCAATCCTACGCGTCCTCATAAAGTGATGAGGGTGAAAAAGGAAAGCCCCAGGATTTCTGCGGCTGCTCATGATAGGCGAGCAGGCTTACTCTCAAGGGGCGGATGAAGAAGGAATACGTCATTAGAGAGATTTGTAAATAGATAATTAGACCTACTGTTGTGCGAATCATTAGGCTCTTCGTTAGGTTGAGAAGCGGTTCAAAGAAGCCTGGGTATTGGATCATTAGCGAGTGAGGGCCCCGATGAGGGCGTGATTGAGATAGTAGTTGGAACGTCCGATTTTCCGTTTTTCAAGGATTTTGGCGTCGGTGAGAGATTCGAGATATTTGGTTGCGGTGACCCGCGAGATTTTCAGTTGGTCCTGAAGGAAAGAGATTTTGGTGTAGGGGTGGGTGAAGAGGAGATTGATGAGATCCTGGCTATAAAAGCGGAACTGTTTCCGCACCTGGTGCTTGGTCTGCAAGAGCGCGTGGTGAATGGCCTTGATGGTGGTGATGGTGGCCTGGCTACTGAGAGCGACGGCTTCGAGGAGGTATATGATCCATTCTTCCCAGCAGTCGTCCCCGCGAACGGCCTGGAGGAGTCGGTAGTATTCCGATTTGGTCTCAAGGATGGCTCGGCTGAGGTAGAGCACGGGGATGTTGAGAAGGCCTTCTTTGACAAGGAAGAGAACATTGATGATGCGACCAGTGCGGCCATTGCCATCGTAGAAGGGGTGAATGCTCTCGAACTGGTGATGAACGAGGGCCATGCGGATGAGGGGATCAAGCTCAGTGTCCTGATGGATGAATTTTTCAAGGTCGCCCATGAGAGCTTCGATCTCAGTGGCACTCTGAGGCGGGGTGTAAACGACGTTCCCGGCAGGGTCCTTGAGGGAGGTGCCGGGAACACGACGGAATCCGGCCCGGTTTTTCTCAAGGCAGGCTTGAATTTCGAGGATTTGGGAATTGGTGAGGAGGCTGGATTCTCTGACCGATTGAAAGCCAATGGCGAGGGCCTCGCGGTAGTGGAGGACTTCCTTGGTGGAGGGGTCGAGCCTGGCGTTGGGAGAGGCATCCCCCTGGAAGAGGTTGTCTTGAGTGGTGACGATGTTTTCGATCTCGGAGCTGACTTCGGCTTCCTGAAGGGTGAGAGTATTGATAAGGATGCCTTGATTGGGGATGGTGCCAGCGACGCCCTTGAGTTCGGCAAGAGCACGGCTGGCCTTGGCGAGAGTCTTCAAGATCGGAGCCGTCTCAAAGCGGGTGGGATCAAGGGAAGAAAGAGGTGAAATCGGCACGACGTGTCTAGTTATTCGTAATTTCTATGCATTACACGGTAAAAGTGTAAAGAGTTTGGGGCTTTTCTTTGTATGGAAACAGGACGTGGCAAGAAAACGGGGAAATTCTGAGCATTTCAATTCGGGTGAAAGTTACTGCGTCTGAAGGGGGAGGGCTTCATTGAGCTTTTCGAGGATGAGATCCGAGATGTCGGAATCCATGGAGTAGGGTTCGGTGATTTCGAGGAAGGCCCAACGGCCGAACTTCTTGAGGCGATTGACGCCGGGAATCCAGTAGGTGCGCATCGTTTCGGCTTTGACCTTGGCGTCTTCGCCCCGGTAGCCCTTGATTTCGACGATGAGGTTGAGGTGATCATCTTCGCCTTTTCCGTCATCGATCTTGAGAAGGAAGTCGGGGAGGTAGCGTCTTTGGTCGGAGCCGAGGAGGTAGGGGACTTCGAGCCCCAGGCCTTGGTTTTTGGCATAGGAGAGGACGGCGGGGTGGGACTCGGCGGCGCGGGCGAATTGCCCCTCCCAATCGGAGTCGGTGACGACGAGGTTGAGGTGGGACTTGCGAGGGTCGGTCTTGTAGGTGTCTTTGGAAGTATTAAAGGCGACGTGCTTGGTGGAGCCGGTGGGATTGAAAGGATCGAGAAGGGCGAGGATGTGGCTGTTGCCGCTTTGGGAGGCGTTGATGCCATTCTTGATCCGGTTGCAGGCTTCGTCGGCCATGGCTCGAATGAGGACTTGGGCGGGATAGGTGTCGCCCTTGCATTCGAGGTGCTGATCTAGGTATTGGCGGACGATACGCTTGAGTTGGCCGAAGAGGTGGAGTTGGAGTTCGCCATCGTCGTCGCGGTAGAAGGTGAGGAGGTGGTTGGTGAGTTTGAAGATGATTGTGGATTTGCGCTCATTTTTGAGATGGGCAACATTAAGTTCTTCGGTTTTTCCGACGATGCCAGAGATGACCGTGCGAGAGGGGCCGACGTAGTCAGGGGTGAGAGTGAGGGTGGAGTCGTCGTTGAAGTTTGCAGTGAGGCGACCTTCGGGAACTTCGGTGCGATAACCTTGCACGCGGGGAAAGGTGAGTTCGAGGGAGTCGCGATCCGGCCGGACGGCATGAACCCGGACGGTGGGTTTTGGGGGCTTGGGGTTGGCGACGACGGGCTTGGCGGTGAAGTCGAAAGGGATGCCAAGGATGTCAGAGTATTCGACGTCGAATTTGCCTTCGGAATTGAGATCGTAGGATTGGCGGCGAAGGCCACGACCGACGACTTGCTCGCAGAGGAGTTGGGTGCCGAAGGCCCGCACGCCGAGGATGTGGGTGACGGTGTTTGCGTCCCAGCCCTCGGTGAGCATGGAGACGGAGACGACACAGCGGATTTGCTCTCCGAGTTTTCCTTTGCTGCCGACGGTGTTCATGACTTCGCGGAGGAGATCGGAGTCGGAGATGTTTTTGCCCGCTTCCGGGCCTTCGCGTTGGATGATCTCGCGGCGGAATTGGTCGATCTCAGTTGAGAAGGCTTTGCGGAAGTTGGCTTCGAGGGCATCGCCTGATTCCAATTGTTCGGAGTCGATGAGCAGCGTGTTGGGGCGGGAAAGACGCTGTCCGTTTGCATCATAATTCCGGAAGAGTGGGAAGTGGCCGAGGTGCGGAGGTGGGATGGTGCCGTCTTTGTTTTCCGGTTTCTCAAAGCCTGAGATGTATTTGTAGACAAGCTCGGAGATGGCGGTGTTTTGGCAGACCACGATGAAGACGGGAGGAACGCTGATCCCGGCTTCCCGCCAACCGGTAGTTGTTTTTTCGTAGTGGCCGTAAAGGGCTTCGAGGGCGGTGACCAGAAGAGGTGGGAGAGCAAGGGGATCATAGGCTTGGGCGGCCTTCCCTCGTCCCGATTTTGGGAGGGATTGCTTTTCCTTTTTCATCGACTCCCAAAGAATGCGGAGCTTGGGCATGACCTCGTCTTTATCCTTGAGAGAGTTATCGGCAATGGGGACGCGGGGGAGCTTCACAATGCCACACTCGATGGCATCCATGAGTGAGAAATCAGACATCACCCAAGGAAAAAGGGTGCCTTCGCGATAGCCGGAACCGGCGAGGAAGAAAGGAGTGGCAGAAAGATCGAAGACAGTGCGGACGCCAATGGTTCGTTTAACGGCTTCGAGGCCGGAGATCCAGAGGCGTGCGTATTCGTTCTTTTTCTTGGCTTCCTTCTTATCGTCACCGGTGAGGTCATCGATTGTTTCCTCGGCATCCGGAGTGGTCTTTTCGCGGTAGCAATGATGGGCCTCGTCATTGAGGACGATGATGTTTTTTTGGCCCATGAGATCACCGAGGACGCGACGGACCATTTCGGACTCCGTCTCTTTGGTGCGGAGGTCGGGACCACGGCCTTTGAGGAGCTTCCGTCCGCCGGCGGAGAGGGGGACTTTTTCGCGCAGCTGAAAGGCGTGGTAGTTGGTGATGACGATGCGGGCTCTTTGAATCTCCTGGCGGTAATCGTCCGGAATGAGTTCCCGGTTGAGGTAGTAGCTCTCGGTGTCATTTGGGAGAAGGACGCGGAGTCGGTCGCGGATGGTGATGCCGGGAGCGACGATGAGGAAAGCGTTCGAGAATTGCTTGGAGTTTGGCCTGCGGTTGGCGTTGATGGTTTGCCAAGCAATGAGCATGGCCATGACGGTTGTTTTGCCGGCGCCGGTTGCCAGCTTGAGAGCAATGCGAAACAATTCGGGGTTGGCCTCGGCGTTGGCGGATAAGAGGTATTTTTGAAACTTCTGATACTGGGGAGTTTTGGGAGCAACCTCAGAGAGCCATATCGCGGTTTCGACCGCTTCGACCTGGCAAAAGAAGGGGCGGATGTCGTTGAATTTGTGATGTCGCCAATGTTGCAGAAGTCGGGCTGTCTCGGGAGTGACGCCCCAGTTTTTGGGGTCTTTCAGCTGTCTCCAAGTATCGACGGCTGAGCGAACTTCGTTGATGATGGAGGTTTGATCGTAGACTTGTCCTCCAACCTCGATTCCCTGGACTTTCTCCTCGAACATGTCGGGTTGTTCCTCCTTCTTCTTTCCTTTGCGCTTTTTTGGCTTGGGGACGGGAGTGACGTAGGAGCACTTTCGACGTTCCGGGATGACACGTTCTGTGGGCTGGCCGTCTTCGTCCAACTCCCAGTGAGAACTGGGGTAGTAATAGGGAGAATTGAGGATCGGCTTTTCGAAGAAGGCGTCTGACATCTGTGATATCTTGTCGTCTCTTATAATTTAACACAAGGGACCATTGCGAAGAGATGCTTGTAGGTGCAACTAGGTGATACCATTGGGTTTCTGCTTGGCTTGGAGGCCGGCGACGATCCATCGTTGTCGAATGTCTGGTGGTGCCCATCTTGCTCGTTCACTTCCAAGCCGGTGGAGGATGTCCCAGATTTCGGTGGCAGTCGATGGATAGAATCGGCTGATGTTGAGAAGTCGATCCATCTTTGCAAACTCCCAAGCGATGGCGGCTTTGACCCGGGGGCGCTTGAGAAGGCGGCTGGATGATGATCGGGCGGCGGCTTTGCTACGGCACGAAGGGTAGGCTTTCAGGTAGGCGGACCATGCCCGGCGTTTGAAGCCAAAGGGTCCCTGCCCTTCTCCGAAATCGCCAATGACATACCAGAAAGCAAAATTCCACTCCTTCCGGCTGATGCGTCGGTCTTGCTGAAAGCGGGAAGGGAGTTTTGTCGGATTGGTTTTGCTAACATTTTTACGGTCGATGCCTGATTTGGGTGCCCAATAGGGATAGGTGGCAGTGGGGCGACCATTGAGAATTACCCATTTGGAGGGCCTTCCAGTTTTGGGTTTTCTTTCCTCGGTTGTGACGAACTCGAGTTCTTCGGCTTGATCAATTTCCCACCATTCCACGCTACTGAACCGGGCAAGATCACGGGCTTTCATCGTGCCGCCCCGTCGATCAAGAGCACGAATGATAAGTGCAAGGCGTTCGCGGGTGAGGGGAGGGGGGATGAAACTCATGATTTGAGAAAGTGAGTTTAACGGGGCCCGGATTTTGCCCTGATCAGCAGGTCATTAACAGGTAGGCGGGTGGCGATTTCTGAACCAGTCGGAAAGGCCTTCGAAGTAGGTGCTGATCTCTTCGGCGTCGGCGTGGCCCTTGCTTCGCTTGATGAGTTCATCAATGAGACTTTGAGTTTCCCCAGTTGGAGGTGCGTCGAAGGTGGCGAAGGTTTCGGCTGAAATTCCAAGGGCCTCAAGCCACCGGTCTCGGGCGGTAATTATGGAATCGCATTTGCGGAAGGCTTGTTCGGTGAGGGAAAAGTAAGTCGGCGCCGCCTCCTGGTTATCCGCTGAAATCCTTTCTGCAAGAAGCCAACGGGTCAGGCAATCCAGGAGGTCGAGGCGAATGGCCATCGTCATCGTGGTGAAGTCGTTCACCCGGGCGTCGAGCTTGTTGATGACGTATTCTCCATCGGGCGATTGGTCCGCGAGGCGTTGATATTCTGTCTGGTCGTTGCGTGAAAGAGCGGCGATTGCGGCCCGGAATCGTTGGGCGGTGGTTAGATTCTGGTAGGTGGATTTGCTTGCGGCTCTCATGATTGTTAGTGCTTGGGTCTAGGTTTTGGTGGATTGAGTGCAGCTTCGAGGGCTTCGAGTCTCGGCTTGAGTTCTTGGCTTTCGATGATGCGGGTGAGGTTGGCGGTGGATTGGATGAGTTGGGCGGCGATGTCAGATGAGATCTGGCCTGATGAAGCGGCGGAAAGGATGGCTTGGGCTTGGGCGACGAGGCTCTCTCCCCCTTCCAATGGGATAGAGACGGGTGCGGCGACCGGCTTGAGAGGGGGAAGGATGCGATCAAGGATGAGCTTGGCTGCAACGAGATCGCCCGCAAGGGCTTGGTCGATGACCTGCCGGATGATAGCTTCGGCCTGTGGTGCGAGTTGTTTCCGCAGGGCGACGGTTTCTGCCTTTGGTCGGCCTTTGGGGTTGCCTGAGGAGCCTTTGGAAAAGGTACCGTTATTTTTGCGGGTGGGTTTTGGGTCTGTCATTTCGGTAGTGGGGTTAAAAAATGTTTTGAATCTGTTTGGACCTGTCCATCCGTCCCAAGTGTCCAGATCTCTGGGACAGGTGGGACAGGTGGGACAGGTGGGACAGGTGGGACAGGTGGGACAGGTGGGACGTTTGGGACGGTGGAGAAAAAGAGTTAAACTTTTTCAGGTTGGGAGATGAGCCATGACCGGACACTGCCGGACTTCTTCTCATGGATGCGGTGGTGATGCTTGAGTCGGCTGCTGAAGTTCTTTATTCCAAGGGCATGGAATCCGGAGGCAGAGCAGTAGTTCCGATAGAATTGGTAGAATTCACCCTTTGCGACTGTCTCGCCATTGTCGGCCTCCCAGCCTTCATCGTTGAGGAACTGTGCGACGGTGTCGCTTTCGAGCTGATAAGACTTGAGGCAGTTATCGGCCTTTTGGCATGGGCTGAATCGACGGCTTGCTCTTAGGCGTTTCATTCCCTCCAGGACGCGGTTCATGACTCCGGGAAGCTCTGCTGCGATGATCTTGTGCGCTAGGTCCGGGTCTTTCTCTTCCTGAGTGATCGTTTGCTCAAAGGGGATGATAAGAAAGCGGCGGAAAAAGCCTTCTGTGATCTCCGTCTCTGCGGGCAGGTTGTTTGCGTTGAAGGCCAGGCGAGCGTAGTCGGTGGAAGTGAATGGATCACCATAGAGGCGGCGGAACTCCAATGGCTCGCCTGATGAGGCTTTCTTAAGGGTGTCGGGGCTAACCGAGCCACTTAGTTCGCTGCCGTAGTTTAGGAGTTTGCCAAGGAGGGGGAGTCTTTTCTCGGGTGTCTTGAGGAACTCCAGGCTAAGGGCCGAGATGTTGGCTTCTCCGAGAAGTGCGCTGATAATATCGAAGAGGACGGACTTCCCATTGTGACCGCTGCCGAAGAGGACGAGCATCTTTTCCAACTTCAAATTTCTGAGGAAAATCCATCCGAGGAACTCAAGAAGGACGGTCTGGCACTCGATGTCTGGGAGGACACGTTTGAGATAACGATCAAAGGTGGGGCACTTCGCCTCCGAATCATAGTTGAAGGGGAGGGCGTAGGTCATTCCGTCGGCTTTGTTGTGACCCTTCCATTCCTCGTTGTCTCTCATGATATGTAGGGTGCCGTTGCTAAAGTTGACGGCGGTTTGCCCTTTGGGCTGAGAAATGGATGGGCTGATAGACTCGACCTGCTTACGGAGTTCTTCACGGAAGCGGAAATGTCGTGAGTCGCTGGTGCGGTGTCCGAGTGCCTGAGCGAAGGCTCCAAGGAAGGCTTGCGATTCATCGTCGCCAAGTGGCTTCCAATGGTCGTTCACAAAGAGGTGAAGCTGGCCATTGAGTCGGGCGATGCCCGAACCTTTTGATCCGAGGACTTTCCGAAAGTGGTCAGCGATAATGACGACAGATTCGGTCCTCTGAGGAGCACGAGTCTTTCCTTCGGCATTCGTGAGCTTTGTTTTGAGGTAGAGTTCGGCCAGTTCTGCAAAGTCAGCTTTTTGGGTAGATTTGATCAGGGTGGTGAGGGCGTTATCTGTAGAGAGACCTCGCACGTCTGGTTTGGAGGCTGTGGCAGTGTATTCACAAATTGCGTCGAGCTGTGAATCGGGAGAAATGTCCATGATTTAGTAGGAGATTGGGTTGAGGTAGCAGAGTTCTGCAGGGTTCCCGGTGGAGGCGTGAATGCATCCGGGGAGGCGAAGAGGGCGATGAGCTTGGGTGATGACCGGGGCGTCGATGGCGAGGGCGTCAGCAAGATTCAATAGGGCATCGACAGCTGCAGACGAGGGGCGATCAAACCATCCGTGGAGGCTTCGGTTCCCGGTGTCGATGACAGCGCGAAGGGTCAGTTTGAATTGATCAGCCATGAAGGCGATAAGGGCGGCACTGAGGCGCTTGTTCTCGGCTCGTTGGGCAGTTGTGCGAGGTTTCTCTCCGATGAGATCATCACTCTCTACAACGATGTATGGAGTCGTCGAGAGGTTCGATGAGCTACGAGAAAAGCTACCAGGCTGGAATGTCCCAACTGCGATGCGAGGGGGGAGTTTTTCTGATTTCACCCAATCGTCCCGGAGGCGAAAGTTGAAAGCGTGACGAGGTTGTCCGCTGTCCATCTCTCGACCAAGCCAGAGGGTGTGATCAGATTGGTATAGTTGCCCGATTAAAAGCCTGGCCTGCTCATCTGCGCTTGGAGGAAGAATTGTTGGTGAATCGTGCCACAGGTCCGCTCTCCAGTTCTCGGAGAAGTAGGGCTGTAGGTCCTTTTCTCTTCTCGCTCGAATTGCCTCAGTGACTTCTTTCCTCAGTAGCTTGTTACTGAGTTCTGATTGTCGTTTGGCAATGCGTGCGGCTCTTTCTCCTCGTTGCTTTTGAGTAAGGGGGATTGGTTTCTCTTCGGTGGATGAGACCTGGCAAAGCTCGGCTGCTCTTTCGATGGCTTCACAATGGGGGATACCATTGAGAGCTGCGATGAAACGAGTTGCGCTCCATCCAGTTCCGCCACATTGGCTTCGGCAGATGGAGACCCACTTCCCATTGTCTTTGAGATCGAGGTGGAAGTTGGCATCCGTTCCGTTGTGGATCGGACATGGCCCTCTGAGATGGCTGTGGCTTGTGTGGGTCGGAGTCCAACCAATCGCTTCCAAAATTTGAGGGAAGCGACGGTCGATTTCGGGAAGATCGTAGGTCCTCATTAGAGTCCCTCCTCTTCTTTTAGTAGTTCCGACATTTCGGAGAAGAAGGCTTGAAGCTCTTCCTCGGTTGCTTCCTCGTTCTCGGGCAATTGTAATTCGAGTAGTAGTTGTTGATTCATTGCAATCAGTGGTGATTGCGCTTGGCCGAGGAGGTGAGAAACGATAGCTTACAGGCAGTCAAACTTGCAGCGACCGCGCTTCATCCTCTCGGGTGGGCGCGGTTTCTCTTTAGTCGATGGCTTCAATGGTGAACCGCTTGTCGAGGGCTCGACGAACGGCAACTGGATCGAGGAAGACGCGCTTCCCGATTTTTACGTGAGGGTAATACCCTCTGGCTCGCCACTCGTTAAAGGTGCGGATTCCAGGACGGGTGGCTTCGTCGGGGAATACGGTTTCAAGGCAAGTCTTGATGCCAACAAGTGCTGGCTCTTGGTTCGGCTGAGTTGCGCTGAGCAAGTTCATGCCCACTGATTGCGCCTTCTTGCTTTAGACGGCAATCCGCCAACCAACAGCCGTCACTCATTTACGCCTAAAGTGAGTGATCGGATTAAAGTTTCTTGGCCCGAAGCCGAGAGATTCGCTGAAGCGCGCTCTGCCGGGTGACCGATTTTTTCTCATTTTGCCACTTGAGTTTTCCATTTGAGAGCGGCTCGATGACCTTGTTCTCGATTAGGGCATCCAACACTTCGGGATTTGTTGCCTCTGGTCTTTCTTTTACTACAAAGAGGACCGTTCGTTCCCAGCTTTCAAGGTCCTTAGCCTTCCGAGGTCGTCTTCCTTTTCCTGCTTGCAGAACTGTGGGTGCGCCGTCTTGCGCCATATATGGGACGCCTCTAAAATATGCCGACTGCGTCGCCTGGACTCGTCCTGCTCTGTAGGCCAGTTCAAGAATTCGAGTGATGTTCTTGTCCACATAGGAAGAGATAGCGGTATGATCTAATAGTTTATCCCGTGTTAGTCTCTGGTGTTGGGGGACGTCGCCCACTTTTAGAGCGAGTTCGATTGCATCAGCTAAATACTCGGAACCTATGACACCGAGATCTTGAAGTTTCTCTTTTAGTCTTTTGCGATGCTTTTCTGGGACGTCCGATGAGCCTTGTAGATCGCACTTTAGGATTCCGAGCTCGCGATTGATAAATCGAGTAGGATCTTCGGAGGTTTCTCCGTGATCGGGCCATTTTGTTTCTTTCCAATATTTATTACACCATCGGGTTCGAGCCCCTCGATTTTTGATCCAGTGGGGAGCGCAAGCTTCGGTTTCCCAAGTTTGGAAGCCATCGAATCCAATTGGAACCCAGAACTCTCCGTCGTCTAATTCCTCGTCACCTATATCCAATAGAATCGGCTCCCAAGATACGGGGGTCGGGAAAGTAGACGGGTCCGCTCCGCTGTTCTTCGGTGGAGTGTAAGTGTCCATGTGAAATTTCCTTTTTCTTATAGGACTGTATCCTTGGTC
>CALFSW010000081.1 GCA_937916505.1 uncultured Verrucomicrobiales bacterium
ATCACCAAGAAAAACCCAGCCCACGACAATCCTCGCTAATGATCAGGGTTATGCATCAAGACGAAAAAAGACCATTGCTGTTTCGCTCAGAAATTGCCTTATTAGAGGGATGCACATCTCCAACTTGATAACCAAAAAACTTTTGCTGCTCTTTGGCTTGGCTGGAGTTCTCCCTCTCCATTCGGCTCCACGGATCTCCGAATTCGTCGCTCTCAACACCCGTTCCCTTGCGGATGAGGACGGCGATTCTTCGGATTGGATTGAAATCGAGAACACCGATGGCACTGCCGTTTCAATGGAGGGTTGGTATCTGACGGATGATCCGGAAAACCTCACCAAGTGGGCGATTCCGGCGGTGACCCTTCCGCCAAACGACTACCTCGTCATTTTTGCCTCCAACAAAGATCGCGTTGATCCCACTGGCACGCTGCATACCAATTTCACCCTCCAGCCCGGCGAATTTATTGGATTAGTGCAACCCGATGGAACGACGATTGCTTCCTCCTACAATCCTCCCCCGCAGTTCAAAGATATTTCCTACGGCGTAGGCACGGTCGGAGCGTCGATCGTCACCGTTCCGGTCGATCAGGGCACCAACGCCAAATACTTTGTCACCGCCACCGATCCTGGTGCCGCAAATTGGCGGGTTCCCGTCTACGATGATTCCGCGTGGAGCACCGCCGCACTTGCTTACGGCTGGGATTCAGGGGGGCCTTACCTCGATCTCCTTGGTGCAGATGGAAATCTGAGTTCCGTCGTAAAAGGGGTGAACGCTTCACTCTATGTTCGGGTTCCTGTTACCATTGATGATCCCGGTTCCGTCCTGAGGATGGTCCTCGACCTCAACTGGGAGGATGGCGTCGTGGGCTATCTGAATGGACAGCAAATCCTTGCCGAAAACGCACCCGATCCGCTCGCCTGGGATTCCAGAGCCACCGGCTCCCACAGCGATAGTCTCGCGGTGATCCCCGACACCTATGAGCTGGACTTCACTGGCAAGCTGGTAGCGGGCACCAACATCCTCGCGTTCCAGGTCATGAACACGACGCCGAATGGATCCGATCTCTTGTTGTTGCCCAAGTTGACACTAGTGACCAAGGATACCGCTGGCGGCGAAGTGGAAGCTTTCTTTCAGGAACCCACTCCAGGAAAGCCCAACAGCCCCGGAAAACTGGCGCCCGCATACGTCACGGTCGATACCCCGACAAAGACATTCACATCCGGATCGGTGGTGGTCGGCCTTACCTCAGACAATCCCGAAGCGACCATCCGCTTCACCACGGACGGCAGCGAACCGACCGATGAACTCGGCGCTGAATCGCCAGCATACACCGAGTCTTTGACATTTTCAGAAAACACCCTGCTCAGGACCCGCGCCTATCTGCCTGGTGCCCTGCCCGGCCCTATCGAAACCCGGGCGTATTTTCGCCTTGAAAGCGATGCCGCAGCATTCACTTCGAATTTGCCGACTGTTCTCATCGACAACTTTGGTCGTGGTTCCATTCCATCAGCCGGAGCCACGACCAGGTTACCGATGATCATGGCAATTTTTGAGCCCAAAGACATCGGGAATGGCGTCATGCGCTCATCGATGATGAACCCACCCGATCTGGTAACGCGCATGGGAAGTCGCAAGCGCGGATCAAGTTCCGGCGGATGGCCAAAGAACCACTTTTCGGTCGAGGCCTGGACCGAAAAAAATTATGAGGAAAAAAACATCGAGCCGCTTGGATTCGGTTCAGACAACGACTGGATTCTGGGTTCGTTCTACCAGTTCGACCGGGCGTTGATTCGAAATCCATTTATCTATGACATTAGCCGACAGATCGGGCGCTACGCTGCCACGACCCAACACGTCGAGCTTTGGAACAACCTCCGGGACAATGTCGGTGGCAATGACTACTTCGGAGTCTACACCCTGGGCGAACGACTCGATCGGGGAGAGTCCCGCATCGATATTGACGGCCTCAACCCAACCATCATGGAGAAAAATTTTGCGGATGGCGCGCCGGGTGTGGACGCTCCATTTGATGCTGACGTTTCAGGCGGATATATCTTCAAACGCGACCGGGGCAGCCCGACATTCTCTGCTCCCGGCATGGGGAATTTCGTCTACGTGTATCCCAGTGGTTCAAGTGACCCCAACCGCCCGGACGATTTCTTTATCAACCGCAGTCAGACGGCATGGATCAGCAAATATCTGGAAGAAGCCGATGACGCTCTCAACGAAGCGGACGGAATCAATCCCGAAACGGGACTGCATTTCTCCGACTACATTGACGTCGATTCGTTCATCGACCACATCATGCTCAATAACTTCGCGATGAACGTAGACTGGGGGCGACTGAGTGCCTTTTTACACAAGCCGCGTGGTGGGAAGCTTCAGGGAGGCCCCATCTGGGATTTCGACCGTAACATGGGATCGGAGGACGGACGCGATCGCAATCCAGATCGCCAATGGAACGGAACGGGCGACTCAAGCCGGACATGGTTCGACAGCCGCTACCCCTACTACGGGAAGGTCATGGGCTATAGCAGTAATACCCTCGGGCCTCCAACTGCCCAAAGTTCCAGGCCGGACGTGATGCAAAGGTGGATCGACCGCTGGTTCAGCCTTCGGGAGACGGTGTTGTCGATCGATAACATTAACGCCACGGTCGATAAGTATGCGGATCCTCTCGACGTCGCCTCCGGCAGCAATCCGGCGTTGCCATCCGCTCAGGACCGCAACTTCGCCCGGTGGAACGTCGCACCAAATGGCGGAATCTATAGCGGCGGCGATTCAACCTGGACAGGTGAGATCACTCACATGAAAGGTTGGTTGAAAGCACGGGCTGAATGGATTGACGAACAGTTCCCGGCAGAACCAGAGTTCAGCGTTGAAAGTGGCAGCGTTCCTGCGGGAACCACCCTGGTGATGAACTTTCTTGAAGGACAAGCCTTCTACACCACTGATGGCAGCGATCCGAGAGCGCCCGGGGGTGGGGTTTCTGCTACTGCCAAGCAGTTCGAAGGGGGAGCGATTGATTCCACCATGGTTCCCATGGATGCCCCCGTGGACTACTTGATCCCGACCGACGGCTCGCTTGGCCTAACGTGGACCCAGGCGAACTTCGATGCCTCGGCCTGGACCCAGGCACCCACGGGTGTCGGCTGGGAATCATTTGGAGGCACATTGGAACCACTGGTTACGACCAACATTTCTGATCAGCTCAAAGGCATCAATGGAGGTGCCTACTTCCGCTGGGAATTCGACTTCAACAACGCTGGTGCCGTGAATGGGGCTACGCTCAACGTGAATGTGGACGACGGCTTCATTGCCTACTTGAACGGAGTCGAAATAGCCTCCACAAACGCGCCAGACCCAGCCGAATGGAATAGCACGGCATCGGGTTCCAGTACAGATAGTGCTGTGCTCGCTGGATCTCAGGTCGACGTCTCAGCCTTCACGGATGCATTCCGCAATGGCACCAATGTCCTGGCGATCCATGCGATGAACTCTTCCATCGGCGGATCCGATTTCCTCATCCGTGCGGGACTTGATATCAACGAGACCGTGGTGGCCAATCCATTGGTGCTGAACGAAAGCCAGGTGATTATCGCGCGCGTCCGCGAAGGTGATTTCTGGGGAGCGCCAATCGTCAACTCCTATGTGGTCGGCACGACGCCGGCGACCGCCGCGAACTTGATGATTTCGGAAATCATGTATCACCCAAGTGAGCCGACGGCCGCGGAAATCGCTGCCGGGCATGACGATCAGGATTTGTTCGAGTTCATGGAATTCGTCAACATCAGTGACACCTCGATTGATCTGTCCGGTGTCGCCTTCGGTGCGGGTGCGAATTTCGCATTTCCCGGTGGGATGCAGCTCGCGGCTGGCGCACGGGTCCTTGTTGTCAGCGATGTTGCCGCTTTCAGAACCCGCTATGGCGCAGCGCTCGATAGTTTTGTTGTCGGGCAATTTCAGGAGGGAACGAAACTGTCCAATAGTGGGGAACGAATCCTGATCCTGGGAGTTGATGGCACAGCCATTAGGGAATTCACCTACAATGACAAATCGCCATGGCCGGAAGCGGCCGATGGCGACGGATTTAGCCTCGTGCTGAACTCTCCGGACAGCGCACCCGATCACAACCTTCCCGAGAGCTGGTCAACCGGCGTCCTCGGCGGCACCCCCGGAATTGGTGAAAACAAAACCATGTTCGTCGGTGATCCCAACGCAGATAGGGACAACGATGGCCTCACCGCCTTCGCAGAGTATGCCATGGGAACATCAGACTCAGACCTTGCGTCAGGCCCGGGCGCTATCAAGGTTCGTGTCGATGGCGGTGGTGATCTCCGCATGACGTATCCAAAGAACACCGCAGCTGGCGATGTCACTTTCATCGTGGAGATTTCCACCGATCTCATCGACTGGGCCAGCGGCGAGATGGTCTCGTTTGTCAGCGAAGAACCGGTTGGTGGGGGGATCTCCGAAGTCACTTATCAAAGCGCAATCCCGGACGCGAACGAAGTCTACATGCGTCTCAGGATCCGGCAGAAGTAATCACGCGCACCGCGGTTCGTTTGAGTGGAAGAGAGGAAGCCCTGATCAGGCGCTTCCTCTTTTTGCGTCTTGAAAACGGCAAAAAACGGAGACGAAGAGAAATCCAAGTCTCCATCACGCCCTGCTGCTCCGCTGCCCTGCGTGAGTCTTTGACTCTCAGCCAAGCCCCCCAAACCAAGCTCTACGTGAGGCACTCTCTCAACCAGCTGCGTCTTCCTTCACGACCGGGTAAACCACTTATTCCACTTTGATCGAATCGAGGTAGTTCCTGGCATCTTGAATG
>CALFSW010000082.1 GCA_937916505.1 uncultured Verrucomicrobiales bacterium
ATCAGCGATGGAACCGGCCCATTCAGCGGCGATGGCAGGATCCTCACGATCATATGCCTGGGCGAAAGAGCTCACAGCCGAATCGCGTGCCGGAGACTGCTCCATCGTGGTGAGGTAGTTGCCGGCGGCAGTGGGATCTTCCCGGGTCCACATCTCAATCGAGGTTCTCATGGCCCCGGCCTGGCTCTCCTCGGGAAGATCTTCGGCCCAACTCACCGCCGCAGCCGGATCCTTACGAGCCAACTCCTCCGAGATTTCGCGAACCGCACGCTCGGCGTATTCCTTATCAGCGTGTCCTTTGACCCACTCGGCGGCCTCCTCCGGGTTGTTCCGGGCATAGTTTTCAGCAACGCGGTCAAAAGCCGAGGATTTTACAGAACCATCAGGCAAACTTTCAGCCCACGCCGTGGCCTCGCCCATCCCACGCTGAATTTGCGCCTTGGCGATCGCCTCCATCTGTCGATCCACCGCAAACCCACGCCACCGGTTATCACGATCGCCTTCCTCTCCCGAGGCACGCTGCGCAGCATCAATCTCGAGAACGTAGGCGGTGGCAGCGGCAGGGTCACTGGAAGCCATCCCACTGACCAGTCCCTGCATCATCATTCCTTTTTCAAAACCGTTCTCAAGACCATCGAGATGAGCTTTGGCGCCCTCCGGATCAGTTGAAGCCCAACCCTTCATCGCAGAGATGGAGGCAAAGCCCCGACGTCTCCCGTCGCCATCGAGTTCACTCACGGCCAGCACCGCAGCAGCCCCATCGACCTTTCCCCAGGCTTCGAGAAGCAAGCCCATCTGCTGCCCGGTGTCTCCTCCGTTTTTATCCTTTTCAAGGAGGGCCTCAAACATTGCCTGGGCGTTTTCCGGTTTCAATTCCAGGAGAAGATCCGCGAACATTTTATTCGCCAGCAGGGCATCTGTTTCATTTTGATACTGTCCAATCGTCACTCCGGAACGAACCGAACCACTCCTTCCTCCCTGGGATGATGCCGGATCAGATGAATCGCCGCCGCTCCCCGAACCGCCACGCCTTGAGGAGGCCATTCTCCTCCCGCTCTCACTGGTTTGATCAATGGCTTCTGCGCTGGAGGTCTCGTCTGATCGGCCAAACATAAAAGCGGCAATTGCGACTCCCAGCCAAACGAAGTTTAGAATAATGAATTTGTTCATGATGTTTCTTATGCTTGCTGGAGAAAAACCCGCTCTGGATTGATCGGGAAAATGACCTCCAACACTTCCCCATGCGCAATTGGAGAAATGGATCCGCAGAAAAACTTCAAGTTTTTTCAAACGAGGGCTACCCCGACTTGCGAAGCCGATGGCGAAGCCACGTCCGCCCATATTCCCAAATCCCTTCCGCCGTGCGCTTTTTCAGGCCCAGGGCATCGGCAGTCTCTTGCATCGTCAGGCCAATAAAATAGCGCATTTTCACCAATTCCGCGACTTGCGGATCTTCCTTTTCCAATTCCTCAAGAACCTCGTGTACCGCCAGGAGCTCATCCGGCGGAACATTTGCCTCGATCAGTGATTCGGGTAAGTCGACCTTTACGGCACCGCCTCCGCGCTTCTCCGTCTGCCGTTTTCGGGCATGGTCGACGAGGATTCGGCGCATCGCCTCGGCAGCAGCACCGAAGAAATGGCGGCGATTCTCCCAATGATTTGGAGAACTGTCTCCCAGACTCATCCAGGCTTCGTGAACGAGAGCGGTCGCCTGAAGGGTATGGCCCTTCCGCTCCCGTGCCATCTTCGCCCGTGCCAAATTTCGCAACTCATCATAAACGGCCGTGAGCAGGTTTTCACTGGATGCCTCTCCGCTTTTCAGCTGAGACAAAATCTGGGTGACGTCATCCATGGATCCGCATCTTCTCAGACGGAGTGGGATTTGAAAAGTTTCGCTTTCAGCAGGTGGTTATGTGATTATTTCTGCGGAAATTGGTTCGTTTTGACGCATGCTTCATTGGGCAGGTCCCCCAACGGAAAACGCCCCAAAGAAACCATCTAAAATCGAAAGCAATTTGAGTTCACCTCCGTCATTGATCACACACAGAAGCCAGCGCGAGATCTTCGCAGCGGCGATTGAGTGCACGGATCCGAAAGAACGCCGGAAGCTCCTCGATCTCGAATGCGGGCCGGACGCTCCTCTTCGATGTGCCGTTGAGACCTTGCTGGATGAGCATTCCGGGATCGGTGATTTCTTGGAACATCCCGCGGTGGGAGGCGATCGGGGTTCCTCAGAGTTCCAGGATAATCTAATCGGAAAACAACTGGGTCCTTTTACCCTCATCACTTCAATTGGAGAAGGGGGCGGAGGGTCGGTCTATCTCGCCGAGCAACGTCTCCCGGTTCAACGAAAGGTGGCTTTGAAAATCCTAAAACTGGGGTTGGATACCAAGAACGTGATCGCCCGCTTCGAAGCGGAGCGGCAGACCTTGGCCAAGATGGACCACCCTCACATCGCCAGCGTGATCGATGCGGGAGCAACGGATGAAGGCCGGCCCTATTTCGTGATGGAATATGTCCCCGGCGATCCGGTCACCGAATACTGCGACAAGCGGCAACTCTCCATCGAGGATCGACTCTTGATCTTCATCAGAATCTGTCAGGCCATCGAACACGCCCACCAAAAGGGCGTGATCCATCGGGACATCAAACCCTCTAACATTCTGGTCCGGGACCAGGAGGGACAGGCCGTTCCAAAGGTGATCGACTTCGGAGTGGCCAAGGCCATCGACCCCGCCGAAAGTGATCCAGGTGGCTTCACGGTGAACGAAGCCATCATCGGAACTCCGGCTTATATGAGTCCCGAGCAGGCAACCCGGGGAATCAGCGACCTCGATACCCGCACCGATGTTTATTCCCTGGGAGTGATCCTCTACGAACTTCTCACCGGCACCACTCCCTTGCGGGCCACGACCTCCGAAATGTCTGGAACGGCCGAAGTGTTAAAACTCCTCGGTGAAGTTGAGCCCCCCCGTCCCTCGGCGTTCTTCCTAAGCCAAAGCGAAGAGGAACGTCAGTTGATTGGCGATCAGCGTCAGATGACAACGGGGCGGTTGACGGCAGAGTTGCAAGGTGATCTCGATTGGATCGCGATGAAGTGTCTTGAGAAGGACCGGGCCCGGAGATTTGGTAGCGCCAGCGAGTTGGGACGCGATCTCGAACTCTATCTCAAGGGCGCTCCGGTCACAGCCCGACCGCCGAGCTGGAGATACCGCGTCACCAAATTCGTCGGCAGGAACCGGGTGGCGATTGTTTCCTTCAGCCTTTTTCTGGCGACCCTTCTCGCTGCAACCGTCGTGAGTTTTGTCTTCGGAGTGAATGCCACCAAGGCAGAGGAGACGGAAGCAAAACTACGCATTGCGGCGGAACTGGACCGCGAATTGGCGCTCAAAAGCGCGGAAGAAGCGCACCTCCACCAATATGTCGCCAATATCAACCTGGCGCATCAGGCGCTTCTCGACGGTCATTTTTCCAAGGCTCTGCTTTTACTGGAACCATGGGCTTCGGTGGAGCCCGGCGAAGCAGACCTGCGGGGATTCGAGTGGTGGTTCCTGATGGAGAAATCCCTGGGCGACGAGCATCACTCCCTGCCAAGATTTGAGGGCCCCATTGATGATCTCACTTTCACGCCCGACGGAAGCCGACTCGCAATCGCGGCGGAAAACCAAGTGCACCTTTGGTCGCTTGCCCAACAGAAAATCGTTTCCACCTTCCAGCGCGATGCCAGATCCGTGAAGTTTTCCCACGGAGGTGACCGGCTCATCGCGAGCGGGCGGGACGGCGTGGTGGTATTTGACCTCATCTCCGGAGATTCGATTTGGGAGTTGCAGGGAGGAAATCACGAGGTCGCCATTTCACCGGATGACAAATTCCTGGCAACCAGCGACCGACAGGGAGTCATCTTGTGGAATACCACGACATGGAAACGGGAACAGTTTCTTCCCGGGGCTTTCGGATCTCTGGCTTTTTCTCCGCTGGGAGACGCCCTTGCCACCGAAGGCAGAGACGGCGTCACTCTTTGGCCTCTGAAAGATAAGGCCCCACCTGTCATTCTCGAGGAATCTCCCCGCCTCCGATTTGGTGAAAACAAGATCAAATATTCACCCGACGGAAAGTTCATCATTCTCGCACGAAACGGAAATCCCACTGAAGCCGGATTTACGATGGGGCTCTGGGAAGCTCAGAGCGGGAAGGAAGTGGCCATGCTCCCCAGAGGCACGGAAGGCGACTTCCACGACGGGGTCATTTCCTCAATGAGCTTCAACCGGGAGGGCTCATTGCTCGCAACCAGTAGCTGGGACCACTCGGTTCGACTTTGGGATTTTGAAAAAGGCACTCTTAGGCGGACTTTTCTGGGACATCGGGGCGAAGTCTGGAGTGTGGCCTTGCCGCCCGTTGGAGAGGTCATTGCCACCGGCAGCAAAGACGGTGAGGTGAGAATCTGGCCCATCAACCGGAGCTCCCGTCATGAATTAATTGAGGGGAATTGGACCCCGCTGGGCTTCTCACCGGACAGTAAAACCATCACCGCGCACGACAGAAAAGGAACCTTGGCTACCATTGACATCGCTTCCGGAAAAGCAACCAACTCGCGCCCGCTCTCATCGCCCGAAACTCAATCGAACCGGTGGCGTGCGGTGTCTGCGAATCAAAATCTTGAACTCCTCGCAGAGGATCAGGGAGACGGAACGGTGATGATTCGCAATCTTAAAAACCAAACCAAAACCATCCTTAAGATCGGTGCTCGCCGGATCGATACCCTTTCCCTCTCGCCCGCCGGAAATTCATTGGTCGTGACAAGTCGGAGCGATGGCATGTCTTGGTGGAATTTGGACAACCCGAATGAACCCGTCGTTCAAAGCGAGGCGACCCAGGCCCACTTTTCGGCCGACGGTTCCACCTTGGTAAGCGCCCACAACAATGGCATGACGGTTATCTGGGATACCATCACCTGGAAAGAACGGAATCGTCTCCAGCTTGCAGAGAGATCGCCAGGCACCCGGATGGAGCTTTCACAAAACGGGAGCCTGCTCGCCGTGACCCATGGATTTCAAGATTACGAGAACATTATCTCCCTGTGGAACACCGCCCGCGGCGAGGAGGTGGGCACACTGAGCGGCCACAAGCAGGGAATCTGGAGTCTCGCATTTTCTCCCGATGGCAAAACCCTCGCCAGCTCCGGCAGCGAAAGAAATATTCGGCTGTGGAATGTCGCCACCCGGAGCGAATTGCTCACCATCAAGAGTCAGGACACCGCCCTGACCGAACTTGCATTTAGCCCGGATGGCAGGATTTTGATGTCCAACTCGCCGGGCTTTCTATCCGCTCCCAAGATCCGGATCTTCCGCAGTTTGGCACCAGCCCAATAACACGCCGGCATGATCGTCCGATCATCGGCCAAACGAATCTTGCGTTCGTTCACCGCCATTGGATCGCGGCACTTACTACTCCACCACGACCTTGCCCGGATCCCAATCCACCTTCGGAAAATCAAGTTCCATTCCGTCCATCGCCCGGGTCACAATCTGGCTCACCGCCATATCACGATACCATTTGAGGTCCGACGGGATGATGAACCAGGGTGCGTCCTTGGTGCTTGTTCGGGTGAAAACATCCTCGTAGGCCGTTTGAAAATCGTCCCAACGGGCCCGGTCCGCCAAATCCTCGGGAAAAAACTTCCAGTGCTTCTCCGGCCGGTCGAGCCGTGACTGAAGCCTCCGCTTCTGCTCATCTTTTGAGATATGAAGGAAGAACTTCAGGATCGTCGTCCCTTCATCCACCAGCATCTTCTCAAAATCGACAATATGCTTGTATCGTTTCTCCCAAACATCCTTCGGAGCGAGATTCTTCACCCTCACGGCGACGATGTCCTCGTAGTGGCTCCTGTTGAAAACCGCGATCTCCCCTTTTGCCGGAACCACCTTGTGCACCCGCCACAAAAAATCATGGGAGAGCTCCCGGGCCGAAGGCGCCTTGAATGGTGTGACCCGCACGCCTTGCGGATCAACCCGGGAAAACAATTTCCTCACACATCCATCCTTACCGCCGGTATCCATCGCCTGCATCACAATGAGCAGCTTCTTTTTTCCCTCTGCATAAAGCACTCGCTGATGGCTCGCGAGTTTACGTCTCAACTCCTGGAAAATCGGGGCCGCTTCCTCTTCCGGCTTTCCCAAAATCCCCAGAGTCGTTGACGAATAGCCATCCAAATCGACCGTCTCACCAGGCTTCACCAGACAACACTGGGTAAATTTCTCTCCGAGCATTCCCAATGAATCTCCCTCCCAAACAATCTTGCAAGGAAAAGGTCACAATTTCCCTATTGCCGTTCCTTTCCGCTTAGGACTCATTACACTCAGCCATGTCTCTCGCTCCCTCCGAAACGCTCCGTGCCGCCGTTCACATCGGAGCTAGCCACGCTTCCATGATCGTCATCCGCATCTCACCGGATGGCAGCGGAGAATGCATCGACTTCCTCGAAAAGAATATCCCCCTGGGACGCGACATCTTCGGCTACGGTCAAATCCAACCTTCCACCATCGAGCAAGCGGTCAAGGTCATGCGTGGCTTTCAGGAATCTCTCGACGAATTAGGCATCAGCGGCATCCCCGTTCGCGCCGTCACCACCAACACCCTGGATGAAGCCTCAAATGCCGAAGTCTTCCTCAATCGTCTTCAGATCGCCTGCCAGTGGAGATTCGAACCCCTCGACGATGGTGAAATGACCCGCCTCGTTTTCTTGAAGACCCGCCGCCGCCTTCGCGACACCCCTTCGATGCAGAAGCGCAACACCATCGTTGCTCACGTGGGTCCGGGAAATGCCCGCCTCATCCTCTCCATAAAAGGACGGATTGTCCGATACCAGTCCTACCGACTGGGCACCCACCGCTGCTGGGAACAGCTTCACGCCCCGGACCTCACCGGCGAACCCATCATCCGGCTCATCCGCGAGCAAATCTCCGGACTCATTGCCCAAATCCACTTTGACTTTCGCGACGAACAAATCGAGGACCTCGTCATGATCGGAACCGAGATCCAGATGCTCGCACCCTACCTCTCCAAGCCCGACCGCACCAAATCGCGCTATCACATCCTCCGGCAACTCACTTCGGAAATCGCGGCCCTTACCGAGCCCGAACGCGTCAAAAAATTCAATCTCGACTACCAGACCGCAGGTTCCGCCCTCCCCGCCCTCGTCATCAATGCGGCCATCGCCGAGTCCTTCGAACTCACTTCCCTCCGCGTTTCCCCTTCCGACTACGAAGAAGGACTCCTCACCGACCTCGCCAACCCCACCGGCGTTCACGATGAGCTCAAATCCCAGCTCCTTCACTCGGCCAAACTCATCGCCAGAAAATTCGGAGTCGATATGAACCACGCCCGGCAAGTCGCCCACCTCACCGGCCGTCTCTTCGACGAGACTCAAGACCTTCACAAACTCAGCGAGCATGATGCCGTTCTCCTGGAAGTTGCCTCCATTCTACATGAGGTCGGCAACCACATCTCACCGCGGTCCCACGAAATCCATGGTCTCTACATCATTCGCCATTCCGAAATCTTCGGACTCAGCGATCCCGACCGTCTCCTCGTCGCCCTGATCACCCGTTACCACCGCAAAGCCACCCCCCAACTCTCCCACCCTTTCTACAACAAACTCAGCCCCGACGATCGCATCCGGGTGGCCAAACTCTCTGCCCTCCTTCGAGTCGCCGACGCCCTCGAACGAACCCACTCGCAACGAGTTAAAAACCTCACTGTCACCATCGCCGAAGGAAAAGCCACGCTCAACCTCGAAGGCCTTGTCGATGCCTCCGCCGAGCGACTCGCCCTCCCCTCCAAGGCCAACCTCTTTGAAAATCTATACGGTCTTAAAGTTGTCCTTAACGAGACCGCCTAGCCTTACAAACCACTTCGACATCCAGCTTTCACCTCTCAAAATTCATGAAGCCTCCTTACATCAACCGCGAACTCTCCTGGCTCGAATTCAACCAACGGGTCCTCAACGAGGCCCTGCGACCAGATCTCCCCATCCTGGATCGCGTCAAATTCCTCGCCATCACCGGCTCCAATCTCGATGAATTCTTCCAGGTTCGCATCGGTGGCCTTCACACCTTGCATGCCTCCGCTCCAACCGTGCTCGACATCTCCGGCCGGGATGTCGGCGAGCAACTTGACGCCATCGAAAAGCGGGTTCGGCGTTTTAAAAAAGATCAGGAACGCCTCTTTCAAAAAGAGCTTCTCCCCGCCCTCGAAAAGGAAGGTCTTCCCCTCCACTCCATCGCCGATCTCGAGCCACAACAACTCGAGAACCTCGCCCATTACTACGAAACAAGCATCGAGCCCCTTCTCTCCCCCCTGCTGATCACCCCGGAAAACTCCCGCCAAATCATCCCTTCCCTCAACGTCTGCCTCGCACTCTCCGTTCTCGATCCAATCAAGGCAGATGAGCGCATCGTGATCCTCCCCCTCCCCTCCGCCGTATCTCGTACTTCACTCGTCAACGAAGGCGGCTTTGTCCTCCTCGAAGACCTGATCGCCCACTTCTGCGCCAGTCTTTTTCCCGGCGAAGAGATCACCGCTCACACCACTTTCCGTCTCACACGTAACACTGACATCCCGGCCAATGAAGACGAGGCCCACGACTTCGCGGAAGAAATCCACCATGTTGTCACCGCACGCGGTCAATCCTTCCCCGTCCGACTCCAAACATCACAAGACAACGAACTCACCCACAAACTCATCAAAGTTCTCGACCTCGATCTCCACAAAGTTTTCCTCACCAAATACGCCCCTCTCGCCCTCGCCGACCTCTTCTCACTCGCCATGGCCGATGGCTTCAACCACCTCCGCACCGCGCCCATCTCCGGAGCGGAATCCCCCGAGATCGATCCCACCCGCAGCATTTTTGACATCCTCGACCAAGAGAAGGATCTCATCCTTGTCCACCCTTACCAGACTTACCGCCCGGTTGTCCGCTTCATTGAAGAAGCCGCCCGCGATCCCCACGTCCTCGCAATCAAACAAACCCTCTACCGCACCGCCAATAATTCTCAGATTGTCGACGCCCTGATTCATGCCGCCAAATCCGGCAAGCAGGTCACCGCTCTGGTTGAGCTCAAGGCCCGCTTCGACGAAGCCCACAATCTCGACCGGGCCGAGGAGCTTCGCCGCGCCGGCGCCCAGGTTCTTTACGGAGTCAAGGGGCTGAAAACACACGCGAAAATCGCCCTCGTCATTCGCAACGAAGACGGCCACCTCAAACGCTACGTCCACCTTGGAACAGGCAACTACAACGAAGTCACCGCCCGCTTCTACACCGACATTTCCTATCTCACCTGCCGACCCGAATACGGAACGGATGCTTCCATTTTCTTCAACGCTGTCACCGGCCGCACCAAGCTTGAAAACTTCCGCACCCTCGTTCCGGCACCCACCCAAATCAAGCGAACCCTGATCAACCTGATCGAGGAGGAAACAGCCCGGGCCCTCGAAGGAGAGGAAGCCCGCATCACCGCCAAGATGAACTCCCTCCAGGACGTTGACATGATCAATGCCCTCTACGCCGCCTCCAGGGCCGGAGTGAAAATCAAATTGAACATCCGCGGCATCTGCTGTCTCAAGCCGGGCGAACGCCGGGAGGCCAAAAATATCGAGGTCGTATCCATCATCGACCAGCAGCTTGAGCACATGCGCATCTTCCACTTCTATCAGGGAGGCGACAATGCGGTCTTCATTTCCTCCGCCGACTGGATGACCCGCAACCTCGAAAAACGGGTCGAGCTCATGACCCCCATCGTCGACACCGCCTCCAAAAAACTTCTCATCGGCATTCTCGACAGCTGCTTTCGCGACAATCAAAATGCCTACCTCATTCAAACCGACGGCACCTCAAAACGCATCGAACGCGAGAAAGGCGAACGCCGTTTCCGCATGCAGGACCACCTCGCCCAACTCTTCGCGAGAAAGGCCGCGGCCGCCCAACAAGCACGTTCAAGCTCCCTGGAACCTCATCTCCCCAAGGACTAAAGGAAAAGCTCAAGGCATCGCACGCTCCCCCATTTCCCGCCAGCCAATCATAACCTCTCATTGTGGCTTTGCCCCCTGTTTCAGAATTATATCCTGCCAGGGATCTTGCTCAATTTCATCGAGTTCATCCAGAAGCTGATCAAAGGCCTCCTGCATCGGAAGTGGGAGCTTCTTCGCCTCGACAGCAGCCTGCTTAAAGTGGGCTTCCATGAAGATCCAACCAATCAGGGAGCCTAACCAATCTATGGCATGATCATGGATAAAGATCATCGCCTGATCGGGTGATCTAAACTGAAACATCCCAGGTGCTTCACGATAGAGCGATGTCGGATGAGACATCAAAAGGGGCACAAAGGGATTGGCTTTGATTGCCTCCTTCATGAGGCGTTTCGCTTTTGCAAAAGGCTGCCCAAAGGAGGCAAGCATGAGGGGGCGACCTTTCATCTTTCTCTCAAGCTGTTCGAAATCAAAATCCGAGTTGAGAATCTTCACCAATTCAAGCAGGACCCGCCCATACACGATTCCAAGGTCGATGTCGTCGGGATACCGAGCCAGAAGAATCTCCGCGTCATCGAGACGATTCATTTGCAGATATTTATTCAACAAACACCCCCGGACGCCTTGATTGTCCCCCGGATTAAGAGCGATCATTTGTTCAAGAATTTCCATCTCCTTCTCTCCCATCCCTTCCAAGGAATAGAGTTCGGCAAGGCTCTCAAAAAGCCGCATAAAAGGGCGGCATTCATGGTGCCCCCAGAGACCATGCTCACCGTCAATCATTGCGATGAGATTTGCGTGCAATCGACGACCGTGGGCAATGCCCTTCAGGAGGTTTTCCTCAATTTTTCGAAACGACTGGTAGCTCCAAGCCAACATGTCCCACGCTTCCATGCAATCTTCAGTCACCTTCAGCGCCTTCTTGGCATAACTTCGCCCGGTGACTCCCCGGGCATCATCAGAAACACGGTTCAAAATGTTCCGGGCCTCGTCCAGTTTACCCGGCGGACGCGTATCCCACTCGGCCAGTGAATGCCCCATGGTCTGTCCCGTGAAGGCTTTATTGAGGAACTCATTGGCTTCTTCCGGAGATTTAAAATCTCGCTTTGCGAGTTCATCCGAAATCATCCCCATGAATTTTTCTTTTTCCTCCTCAAATGAAAGTTGAGTGGCAGGGCTTTCACCCGAAGATGGTTTCTTTTTCGCCATAGAGAATCCAAAGATGAAGTGGGTTGGCTGGCGAGAAAATTTGAACAAATTTTCCCTGGATTTCTTCCGGAGGTGGCGGGGTGAAATACGGACGATTCCGACATCCTCCCACATAAAAGCCCGCCGTTTGACGGGCGGGCTTTGAAAATATCGAGAGCGTGGCATCCTGCCCGCTCGACAGGCTAGT
>CALFSW010000083.1 GCA_937916505.1 uncultured Verrucomicrobiales bacterium
GACCTCACCCTTTAATTTCGCACCAAAGTGACCTGACCGTCCCGGGCATGATCTCCAAAGCCTCCGCTCCTCCGAGCCGGAGGTTTTTTTCTAGGACAACACCTTTATCGAAAATGATCCCCACTACCTCTTTTGATAACAGGCGGGAACTCTCATTTTGACATAAATATCATCTCGTCACATTCCGCTCCGTCGGTCAGTCTGAATGCCAACTCCCCCATGACCCGATCGGCATCCACCTATCTAGGCCTGCTGCTCGCAGTCCTCTCCTTCGCTCAACTCTCCGCCCAGGACGAGCCCCCGCCAACCGCTACCAACCATGTTCTCGAACTCGATGGCAAAGGAAGCTACGTCGAGCTACCACCGGGAGTTTACGCCGATCTGACAGAGTCCACCATCGAGGCCTGGGTCCAGAGGCAATCGCTCGCAGGGAGCTCCAGCAACTCGTCAAAGAACTCGAGATCCTCACGGCCGCCAACGGCATGGAAAAGATCAAAACGATTGGGGACGCTTACCTCGCTGCCGCAGGCCTCATCCACCAGACCAATAACCCCACCCTCGACGCCGTCCGCTGCGGCCTCGCCATGATCCGCGCTGCCGAACGCCTCCCCGCCGCCTGGCAGCTCCGCGTCGGCATTCACACCGGCCCCGTTGTCGCAGGTGTCGACCATCGCCAAAAATACCAATACGACATTTGGGGCGACACCGTCAACAACGCAGCCCGCATGGAAAGCCAGGCTCAATCAGGCACCCTCTTCGTCAACGCCGACACCTGGCGCATCATCGAACCTCACTGCAATGGCCAGTCCCTCGGCCACCGCGACATCAAGAGCAAAGGCCAGCAAGAAGTTTTCCGCATCGACTCGGCCAAAACTTCTTGGAATTCAAGGAAACGCGATCTCAGGAGCCCACACCAAAATGAAAACAAATCCAAGTTTACAGCCATAGTGCAGGAACTGATCCACATGAAACGTCGTTAAACCTCCGCTCTTTGCATAATCGATCGCCCAATGGAGCACAAATTCGGCGAAACCCAGCACAACCGAACCCGAAACAAGCCAAACTCCGCCGGCATGAATCAGCGAGTGAGCTGTCAGGATATGAACCCAAAGCAGTTTGGGAGGAGAGTCACCAAAAAACTCAGTGTAATTCCCGCCCCGCTCTTTGCAAATCGCGATAAATTTCCCTTGAAGGGCAAAATCTGCGATCGCGTGACTAATGAGAAATGCGAACAGAACAGAAGCCCCGCCCCAGAATCCAATTTGAGCAGTTTGAGAGTCTATAATCATACGAATTGAGATTGGGCAGCTGTGACGGTCAATGTCCTACCCTGAAAAGAGCCCTGATACGGTTTGGCAGACCAGACTTAGTGCCACATGCTATGGATTGCGGCATCCAATTCGGCAGCAGAGAGACGCTCGTTGGTTGCTCGAATACGCCGGGACATCTCTCCAAGTAATTCAATCAGCAACCGCCCCCCTGCATCAGGATAAGAACTTAAGAACCCCTCAAAATCCTCACGCTTGGCCTTCCAGATCTGGGTGAATTCTTTCGCGGTCACATTGGCACTCGCTACACCTGGATCGAACACGTTCACTTCTCCAAAAGCTTCTCCTGATTCAATTCGGGCCAAGAGAGTGCGTTTGTCATCTTTGAGAGAATGCACATGCAAAAGCCCTGAAATCACAAAATAAAGCGAATCTTGCGGGTCGCCCTCTCGGATCACATCCTGGTCCGCTTGAACAGGCAGGAACTCACCATAGCCTCCAAGCAAAAGACGGTCTTCGTCAGCGATGGTCGACATAATTCCCAACGCGGGAATCTCAGGAGTGGAAAATTCGGTCATGAACAAAATTGTCGATAATTCTGTCGTAAAAGAAAGGGTAAAAACCGCAGCCCCAAAGCAAATGCTACCCGGATAGTGCCATGATCCGTCCCGGTCATGTTCATTTCCCGGCACAGCCTTGCTGCGAAGCCCCCACTTAACCGCGTGTCATTCAGGCTAAGGCAGGAAGCCCACAGTAGGTCGCGATCAATTCAGTTCATTTTAAAAATGCCCGCGATATTCAGAATCTGCAGGCTGTCCAGATGACTGTATGGCCAAACAAATTTGACTCTTCCCATGGCTTGTCTTGGCGTTTTGATGCCATCGGCGTCAACGAATCATCTTGCTGCTCCCTTTCAAAATTCAAATTATACGGTTCCCTTGTGCAAGGGCCCTTTGGGCCCGGGGTTTTTCGTCACTTGCACCCTTCTCCCCTTTCGCTATTCTCCTCCTGCTATGAAACGTTCTATCTTCGCTCTCTGCGCCCTCTCCTTCCTCGCTCCCGCAACCGTCTCGGCTCACTGCCAGATTCCCTGCGGCATCTACGCTGACGACAACGTCATCGAGAAAATGCACACCGACTTCGAGACCATCGAAAAAGCCTCGGCGCAAATCATCGAACTCTCCAAGGATCCCGCCAAAAACGCCCACCAGCTCACCCGCTGGATCTTAAACAAAGAGGCCCACGCCCAGGCCATCCAGGAAACCGTCCTCAACTACTTTCTCGCCCAGCGCCTCAAGCCCGCAGAAGCCGTAAGCAATAAAGAAGGCTACCTCGCCAAGCTCACCCTCTGCCACAAAGTCATCGTCACCACCATGAAGTGCAAGCAGTCCACCGACGCAGTCAACGTCAAGACTCTCCACGACCTCCTTCACGATTTCGAACACCAGTTCGGCACCAAGAAGAAGTAATTCAACCTCATCCGACCGTGCTCCTCAGGCTCCTTGTGCTTTTGCTCATCCCTGGGGCGGTCTTCTCTCAAAAGACGCCCGATCTCGCGAAGATCGGGCGTTTCATTTTCACCGACACCTCTCTCTCCAACCCTCCGGGCCAGGCCTGTCTCACCTGTCATCATCCGGACCACGCCTTCGCCGATCCCCGCCGAGTTTCCCCGGGTGCCAACGCAGCTCTCAAAGGCAACCGCAACGCCCCCTCCCTCATGTATGCGGCCCTCATCCCGCCCTTCGCCTACGAGGACATTTTCCTCCCCGATGGCACCGAAATCTTCGCCTGGGAAGGCGGCCTCTTTCACGACGGCCGGGCCAAAGACCTCTTCGCCCAAGTCAGCCAGCCCTTCTTTGAGAAACACGAAATGAATCTCAAAAACAAAGCCGAACTTGCCGCCCGCCTCCGCAAATCCCCTTCCCTAAAAAGCCTCCCCGAATCGACTCTTCGAGACGACGCCAAACTCACCTACCTCGCCTTCCGCTCCCTCGTCGAATTTTTAAAGGATCCCCTCTTCCGCCCCTTCGATGCCCCCTTCGACCGCTACCGGGCCGGAGACAAAACCGCCCTCTCCCTCTCCCAAAAACGCGGCCTCGAAATCTACCGCACCACCGCAGGCTGCGCTGACTGCCACTTCCTCGAACCCCAAAACTGGTCCCACCCCCTCCTCTCCGATTTTGGCTACGACAACCTCGGAGCCCCGGCCCTTGGCAAAATTGACCCCGGCCTTTTCGCCGTGACCAAAGATCCCGCAGATCTCGGGAAATTCCGCGCGCCCAGCCTCCGCAACGTCGAACTCACCGCTCCCTACCTCCACAACGGCAGCATCGCCACCCTTCGCGAAGTCCTCGAGTTCTACAACAAGCGAGACCTCGAACCCGAACGCTGGGGCGTCACCAACTACCCCGAAACCGTCAACCACGACGACCTCGGAGATCTCGGCCTCACTGAAGACGAAATCACCGACCTCCTCCACTTCCTCCACGCCTTCACCGACGACTGCGTGAAAAACAAAAAGACCACCTTCCCCGCCCCCCCGAAAAACACCCCCACCACCGGGTCCCTCAAACTCTTCTTCCCCGACTACACCCACCGCCTCGATCCCAGCTTCGAGTAACCCTTTGAAAATCACTTAGCGATCTTTCGAAGACTTACTTCGCCGCCACACGCTCGCCAAAAAGCTCCCGATCATGCAGTGGTAGAATGCCGAAATCGCACACGGCGCTGCTGCCAGCAGTGTGAAATGTGTCTTCGCCAACTGCGAACCGAGTCCCGAATTCTGCATCCCCACTTCAATGGAAAAAGTCCGGCATTCTTTCTCCCCCATCCCAAAGAGCCGACCCCACAAATACCCCAGTCCAAAACCCAGGGCATGCACCACAAAGACCGCCGGAAGCAGCGTTTTCCAATTCGCAAGAATACTCTCCTTCGTCGCCCCCACCACCGCCGCCACAATCAGAACAATCACCACCACTGAAACCAGGGGCGATACTTCCTTCACCAAACCCAGCTTCTTTCCCGCCACCGAGTTTAAGAACAAGCCTGCCAAAATCGGAAGCAACACAATCATCACCATCGAGACCACCATCGGCACCGCCTCAACTTCAAAAACGGCCGAAGCATAAACCTTCGTCAAAAAAGGCGTCAGCCCAATCGCCAGCAAGGTCGAACACATCGTCATCATCACGCTGAGCGCCAGATTTCCCTTCGCGAGATAAGTCACGACATTCGAGGCCGTCCCGCCCGGACAACAACTGACCAGAATGATCCCCAGCTTAAACTGATCCGGCAAATCAAACACCGTCGCCACCCCCCATCCAATCAACGGCATGATCAAAAACTGCGCCGCCACTCCAAGCCCCACCCACTTCGGCATCGTGAGCACTTCACGAAAATCCGCAAAAGTCAGCGTCATCCCCATTCCCAACATGATGATGCCCAAGCCCAGTGGAATATACTTCAGCTCTGTTCCCGGTATCATCCCGAGAAACCAGGTGAAATGCTCCGGCACAAACCAAGCCCATGCCGTCCCCAGCAAGGTCCACAACCAAAAAAGATTCACCAAACGCACTGTCATCTCAAAAGAATCTTCTACTCCTTCATGGAAGTCAGATAAGCAATCAGGTCGTTAAACTCATCAACCGTCAAAATTCCAGCCAACCCGGCGGGCATCATCGAATTGTCTTGATGATCTCGTTTGGCAATCTCGCCCTCTTTAAGTTGCGTCGCAATTCCCGCGATGTTCCGCACATCGACAACCCCGTCTTCTTCGCGTGTCACAAAACCAAGGTGGACTGATTGATCCTTCATCGTAATCAACTCGGTCTGGAAACCCTGCGCCACTACCGCACTGGGATCGAGAATCGATTGGATGAGATAATCCTTGGTGAACTTGCTTCCCGCCGACCCAAGGTAGGGTCCTTTCTGAACGGCTTTTTGATCAACGGCATGACAGGCAATACATCCCTGCCGGGTGTAAATTTTTTCGCCAACGGCCGCGTCTCCATTGGCCACCATGGCAATCTTGGTGAGTTCTTCTTCTTTTAACTCAGCGACCTTTTTACCGGCACTGGCCTTGGCCTCCGCGATGACTTTCCGGGTGTGTTTTGCCAATTCGATGAGAGTGTCATTGTCGCTGTTGATCGCGTTTTCGATCTGCTGATCAAAGCCGGATAAAAGAAGATCCGAGAGCGCGAGGAAGAGGCCCTCCTCTCGTGGATTCTTCTTCACCATATTTAAAATTGGAGTCTTTTGATTCTCTTTGATGAGCGGACTTTGGGTGAAAGTGAGAAGCGTTCTCCAGGCAACCCGGCTTTCCGACTTACTCCCCTTTGCGCCAATCTGGCGAAGAACCTTCGTCGATAAAATGAGCGCCGGCTGATTGACAAAGTCACTGAGCTCGCGTTCGACATCGGATTTTCTGACCCCTTGATCGAGCCAGGCTGCCAGAATCTGAATTTGATTCCGAACAGTCTTCCCTTCGATGCGACCAAGGGCACGATAGGCTTTCACCCGTTCTTCCCAGGGCCGCTTGGAATCCTTTCCAGCCCCGGTCAAAATATTGATCTGGGTTTGATCGGGAGTAGGCGTCACCAGAGCCAAGGTGAACGGATCCTGGTCACCCAGTTTAAGCTCAGACACCGGCACCCGGTTCTTCCCGAGAATCGCCAGCATTTCTCCCTGCTCTTCTTTGTTGAGTTTCTCAAAGACGATCTCAAGAGCCGCTTTAATATTCCCGGTTTCTTCCCAGGTTTCAGGAGCAAAGTAGGGACCGCGATCATCGGGACGAGTCCCCCACCAGCTTTTAAGATCCCACTTGGCTTCGCGATGATAGAGGCGTGCGAAAACCCCGATCAAGGCAAGGCGGTGATCTCCGGTTTTCAGAACCAATCCTGAAGCCAACCCGGAAACAACCTCAGGGTGGTGAAGTCGCATGAGAGCGAGTTGGGCAAGGCGATGTTCGGAATGACGAAGCAGGGTGCCGGTGTCGGCGATGGTGACGAACGCTCGGATCGCGGTATTCTTAATGCGGGGATCCTGCGAATCGTTCGCCGCTTGAAGAATCGTGGTCGTGGCAAGGGGACCCGGATTTTCGAGATGCATGAGAGCCACGATTCCCTGCAGCACGGTGCGGGCGTCCTTGTTATCGAATGCAGTGTAGAGCTGCTTGAGACTTTCTTCGGAGATTTCCCCGCCCAAATCCCCCGCAGCCCGGATAATGTATTGATGCACTTCCGGGAGAGCATCCCAGGGGCTCGAGAAAGTCTTAAGAAATTGCCCGGCCGTTTGGCCCTTCATCTGGGAGAAGGTGAAAATGGCGGCAATGCGGGATGCTATGGATAGACTTCGATCGTTGATCAGATTTGCAAGTGCTTTGGCCGGTCCGCTTTCTTCACGGGCAAGAATTTCGCGCTGGGCTTCGAGACGACGGACCGCGGAAGAGCTCTTCAACTGACTGACCAAATCGTCGGGATTCATTTGAGTCAGATCCGGAAATGGCCCGGACTTCAGCCCCTTCTTCGTGAGCTTCTGCACCATTCCCACCTTCTTGCCTTTTCCGGCAAACTTGAATCGTCCGTCACGCCAGTCACAAACGTAGAGATTCGAAGAACCATCGACGTCGATATCAATCGCCCGGGTCAGATCGAGGAAGACACTTTCTTTGAGTGAAAAGTCCGCCCCCTTCGGCTTCAAAGCATCATGGTAGATCTTGCCAGTCGTCCAATCGCACGTGAGAAGCATTTCTTCATGCCCGGGCTCGGCGAGATAAAGCGCACCCGTTCCACTCCCGCCGCCCAGATCAAGCATCGGTTTGATCGCTTCATCGGTGAAGTTCTTGTAAAGCCTCGGATACCCGTGCTCGGAACCGTTCGTGAGATGATGAACGCGGATGTTCCACCCCTTGCCGTCATTGGTATTGTCACGAGTGAAGATGTCGAGAGTCGGACTAATCGCGACGTCACAGATATTCCGGGTATGGTAGGAATAAACCTCGAGGTCTGTCCCGTCGGGCCGAACCCGGGCCACTCCCCCTCCTTGCAAAGTCACGACCCTCCCATCGGTCCCTTTCGTCGCCTCCATTCCAAAATCCCCCACCGCGATGTAAAGCCATCCGTCGATCCCCATGCGGCAACCATTCGTGGTATGGTCGGATCCGCGCGGGTGCCTCAGTCCAAATCCGATATTCTCCAAAAGCACCTTGTGCTCGTCCGCCACCCCATCACCCGTGGTGTCCCTGAACGAACTCAGGAATGGAGGATGGATCAAGTAAAGGGTATCCCGAACAAAATGCCCGCCCCGGGGGCTGTCCACATTCGGCACGAAATCGACAAATTTGTCCGCTTTCCCGTCGCCATCAGTATCCCGACACGACACGATCTTCCCCATATTTTTCACCTTCCCAAGCGACCCGTTTTTATCAACTGACACGTAAACCGTGCCATCGGCCGCCGCCGTGATCGCAGTGGGATACTCGACCTCAAAGGGCTCCGCCCAGTTTGAGAGTTCGTAACCCTTCGGCAAAGCCATGACGGGAGTGGCTAGAAGCAGTGAGGCAAGGTATCTTTTCATGATGAACCGGGACGATTGACGCGGAAGGACGATTGTTCCTTCCAAAGCCGCCATGATCAAATCATTCTTCGCCCATGCGGAAAGCATTTCTTCTTGGAGCCGGATTGGGCGCGCGTCTGCAACCCCTCACCAACACCCTGCCCAAGCCCCTCATCCCCTTTGCCAATCGCCCGCTTATCACCCACGTCCTCGACCACTGTCTCGACGCCGGGATCACTGACTTCGCAATCAACACTCATCACCTCCACGAAACCTGGCAGGAAGCGTTTCCCGATGGAACCTATCGCGGAGCCAAACTCACTTTCTTCCATGAACCCGATCTCCTTGAAACCGGGGGTGGAATCAAAAACATCGCCGACTGGATCAAGGGAGACCCTGTCCTTGTATATAACGGGGACATCATCACCGACCTGCCCATCGACCGCCTCATCACCGGCCACATGGCCTCCAACAACACCGCCACCCTCGCCGTCCAGGATCACGGCCCCGCCCTTCATCTCGCCCTTGAAGGCCACCGCATCACCGACATCCGCGGCTTGATCTCCGGCCAAACCGGAACCCACCAATTCACGGGGATTTATGTCATCGATCCCGAAATCCTCGACCTGATCCCCCCAAACGAAAAGATCTCGATCATTCCGACCTTCCTCGAACTCATCAAACGCGGTGAACTCGGTGCCTATCACGTCAGGGGAACCCCGCAGTGGCTCGATCTTGGCACCCGTGAGTCCTACCTTGAGGCCAGCTTCTCCGCGGAACCCGGGATTTCGCCCCAGGCAAACGTCGATCCCGATGCCGTCATCAAAAACTCCTGGATCGGCCCCAATTGCCTGGTGGAGGCCGGAGCCACTGTGAATCACTCCATTCTCTGGCCCGGGACCACGGTTTTGCGGGATGCGCAATTGACAAACTGCATCGTTCACAGCACTTCCCCAGCATCCGGTGCGCACCACGACGCCGATCTTTGAGAAATCCCTTCACGCTTCGTCCGATGCCCGCCGATACCCTGCTCACTGCCATCCGCGCCCACCTCGATCTCTCCCCGACCCACCGGGTCCTCATGGAGCCAATCCAAAAAGGAGCTTCCGGCCGTACCATCATTCGGATCCAACCCGACGACCACCCCAGCTTCATCGGAGTCCATTACACTCTTGAACGATCCGACAATGCCAACTTCCTCCCCGTGGCCGAATTCCTGCAAAGTGCAGGCCTCAATATCCCCGGGGTTCTCTACGACAATATTCGCCGTCACGTCGCTCTCATCGAAGACCTCGGCGACCATGACCTCCTGAGCTTAAAGGACGCGCCCTTCGAAGAACGCGAGCCCTACTATCGCTCCGCCTTCGAACAATTGGACAAGCTCCTCTACACCCGCCCGCCCAAGGACTTCGAACTCCAGCCCATCTTCGACGAGCCCCTCTATCGCTGGGAGCAGGAGTATTTCTTCGAACACTTCGTCGGGACCCACCTCGGCAAGGACACTACGGAACTCCTTGAAGACCCGATTCTCCTGGGCCTCGCAAAACGCCTCGGCGCAACCGCCCCGCACATGGTCCATCGCGATTTTCAATCGCAAAACCTCATGCTTCATGATGGCGAGGCCTATATCATTGACTTTCAGGGCCTCCGCATGGGCCGACAGGAATACGATCTGGCTTCGCTTCTCTACGATCCCTACATGAACCATTCTGCTGAGGACCGTCGCAAGCTTTTGGATCTCTGGGAGGACGTCTGCGAGGAAGAACCCATCGAACCCATCCTCAAGGACTGCGCCGCCCAACGCCTCATGCAGGTTCTCGGAGCCTTCGCCAACATCGGCCACAACCAAAACAACGAGTGGTATCTCGAGCACATCCCCGCTGCGGTCGCCTTCCTAAAGGAGGTCATCGAAGACACCCCTCTTGAGGACGCCCTCGGTCCCTTCCTCGACTAGGTCCGATCCCGTTGCCCCCGTAGCCATGCAATTTCTGTGGTCAAAACTCCGCGCGGTCCTTCCCCTTATTACGGGGATCACGGCTCTGTTTGGCCTGCCGTATTTGGCTCCTCTTGTGCAATTCGAGCATCGCCTTTTCGTCTATCCCGAAAGGTTCAAGGCCGACACCGTCTTTCCCGACGTGGGAAATCCAGCCGATTTCTCAATCACGCCCACAAGCTTCCAGGGTTCCGACGAATCCCACTCAATTTCCAGCTATCTCCTTGATGATGAGACCCGTGATATTCTGGGAAGTCAGGAGCTCACCCCAACCCAGTGGGCTTACTTCCTGAATCATATCCGAAAAGGAGAAGAGGGTCTCATTGTCATCGCCGATTCACTGTCATGGATCGACGCCGAGGAGATCCCCCTTCGCGTTCTTGAACATGAAATCGCGCAAACCCCGAATCTCGTCATCGGCCTGCAAGCAGAGTTAAGCGGTATGGCCGCCCCCCTCCCCCCTTATCTGGAAAGCTCCGTCATCACGCGCTTCTCTGATTCTACTCTCAAGCTCCCCACTATTGATCAAATCATCCGGCCGCCTTCGATTTCAGCATCCCTCTTCGGAATCTCATTCATTAAAGGTCCGCAGCCAGACCATGAGCCGGGTGAACTCAAGGTTCCCATGCTGGTTCGATGGGGAGACAACCTCCTGCCGACCACCCACCTTGCTTCCTTGATCTCCGCCCTCCAATTGAAGCCTTCCGACGTCATCATTGATCCCAAGGGCTATCTCCTCCTTGGAGAATCCGGCTGCATTCTTAAAATCGATGAGGAAGGAAGAGCCGTTTTCCAGGAAGCTCAAAAATCAAGTCAATCGGCCTCGTTGATCCTAACAAAACCGGACCTGGTTTCAGCCTCGAAAATCCTCCTTTCCTCCGGTTCTTCAAAATTCGACAGCTTGCTGGCAACCCACATTCCCCATGTCCTGGCACGAAAAACCGAGCCAATCAAAACCTATCAGCGCTGGCCGGTTTCTATCGAAATCAGCCTCATCATTCTTCTGGCACTGATCCTCCGGACTCGCAAATGGAGGATCGCACTCCTGACCGTGATTGCGATGCTCGCTGGCTCCGTGGCCCTTTCTCACTGGGTCCTCTTCCTGCCAATCGCCACCCTGGCCTCAACTTCTGCCATTTTCAGAAAAAAAGCCGCGAAAACCGCGACCTCCACCCACCTGAAACCTCAGGAAGATCAAGAAAAAGAGAAGGATGAAAAATCAGCGGATCATCGCCCGACCTCTGTCGTCATCCCCGCTCCGATTGCGGCCATCTCTGCGCCGCTCAGCGACTCTCAGGATTCTGACCTCGAAGCAACGGCATCTGAAGGGGCTCCCTCAGATACCCTGCCAAAAGTCTCGGGCGAGGTTCTTCAGGAGGCACTCGAAATTGAAAACGCCTCAAGCAATCAAAAAACTGAAATTCCAATCAAAATAGAAGAGGAACACCTCGAGCCGGCGGAAAAAGCCCCTGTTGAAGAAACCCCTGTCGCAGAAGCTCCTGCCGAAGAGCCCCCCGCCGAGGAACCTCCTGCCGAAGAGCCTCCCGTCGAAGAACCTCCCGCCGAAGAACCTCCCGCCGAAGAACCTCCCGTCGTAGAACCTCCCGCCGAAGAACCTCCTCTCGAAGAACCTCC
>CALFSW010000084.1 GCA_937916505.1 uncultured Verrucomicrobiales bacterium
AACCGATCAACCTCTTGAGAATCGAACTTTTACAGAAAAAAAATTGCGCCGCCGTCGTTTTTGGGATCTTCAATCTTATCTGCCCATGATTGAACTGCTTTTTTGCTAAGTTTTATCGAGTCCAGGTAGGTGTCAGGAATTTCACCACGATAAGCTTCCGCCCAAACTTCTGTGTGGATCATTGCAATCGCTTGCGCATCTGTTGAAATGGCATCTCTGAATATCATGTTTCTGAGTCTAACTCCGTAAAGATACCCAATGTATCATGGAATTCGAGGTGGGAATTGAAGCTCTAGAATCGCCGATGAGAGCGTTGCGTTTGGGTTTGTAGAACATAGCCGTGGAAGTGGTCCAGAATAGGTGACCTGATCAGGATCTATTGAAATTGGAGCAAGAACTGGTAGTGATTGGCTTAGGTTGGTAAACTGGGTGAGATTTTGGATGACATCAAGGCGTTGAAAGTTATTAACGACGAAGTTCCAAGAAAGGATGCTTGGGGCGCCTTACTTGTGTTGGCGGCAAACTCCTCAATAGACCGTCAGAGGCTCTATATTGTGTGATTGAAGGGGAGTTAGCAGTAAAGCCTTGAACTACTCTTCCGGTGGCAGTGCTGTCTGGTCATCTTGGGATTGCTAAATCGGGGAATAGGGATAGGCGAACAGCGACTGATCCGAGTGGTCAGTGTCACCAGCATGGCGTGGTGACCTAATCAAGCCCTTCGCGAGCAAATCAAAGAATCGGGGGCATAGCTTTGAGATCCTCTCACTCAACATGGACCACTTTTTCTGGCGGCGGCCAGCGCCGTTGGAGGAGTGGGTGAAGGTTTGTTGTTGCTCTTCAGTTTAAATGTAACGGTGGTGATATTCTTGAAATGGATCTGGGCCATCATCGTGTCTCCCTTGGAATTGGTAAACTGGCGGAATCCACTAAAGACACTCGAGCCGAGGCGGGTGAAGATGAAAAGAAGACTGATGTGTGGTATTTTAACGATCATGGCGATTGTTGCTTGGGATTTTCCTTTGGGGTGGGATGTTGCTTTCTAATTGACGCTTTTTAAGCGGTCCTTATAAAGTTAACTAATGATTGGTTCCCCGGTGGCTTCTGAATTGCTTTCAAAGATTAACGAACGCCGTGTCCTGGAGTTCGTGCAGCGGAATGGACCTGCCTCCCGTGCCGTGATGGCTCGGGGCAGCGGGATGAGCGCGCCGACGGTTTCGAAGGCGGTCGCCTCTCTGATTCGTAACGGGTTTCTGGAGGAGACGGAGGCGTCAGAGGCCGGGTTTGGCCGTCCGGGGAAGCTGCTGCAATTGTCGGAGCATAAGGCCAATGTGCTCGGAGTTGTCATTGATGCCGATACCTGTTGGATCGGAAGTGCCCGACTCGACGGCGCCGTGGCGGAGGAGCAATCCATTTCCTTTCGTACTCCCAAATCTTATGACGGCCTTCTACAGGCAGTGATCAATGGGCTTGGTGAGATCACCGGGCAGGTGAAGGATGATTTGAGCGAGCGGTTTCGGGGAGTTGGTCTCAGTGTTCCAGGGCTCTTCAACTCTCGGGTCGGGGAAACGGTGATGTCGCCGAATCTCCACCTATTGGACGGACAACGACTTGCCTCCGATCTCTCCATTGAAATCGGCCTGCAATGCATAGCATTGCAGGAATCCCATGCCCTTTGTGTCGGCGAGCGCATGTATGGGGCGGCCCGGGGAATGAATGATTTTGCGATGCTCGATGTCAGCACGGGGCTGGGACTTGGGATCGTGAGCGGAGGCCACCTTCTCACCGGCAACAGTGGCATGGCGGGTGAGTTGGGGCACATCACGGTCGTTCCTGACGGGCAGCGATGCGGCTGCGGAAATCGTGGCTGCCTCGAAACCGTCGCCACCGACACCGCCTTTGCACGGCTGATCTCGAAGGAGCTCGGCCGGAAGGTTGGGGTTCAGGAAGCGCTCGCGGCACTCGCTGTGAATGGCACTGAAAAGGTGATTGAGCAGACTGTCGATTATCTCGCGATTGCGGTCGCGACGGTGATCAACATTTTCAACCCCGCAACGCTCTTTCTCCATGGGCAGCTCATGAATTCCGACCCGGCGATTTTCAAACGTGTGATGAGGCAGGCGAAGAAACGAACTCTTTCGCCTTCGTTCAAAGATTGTCGGATTCTCCAGTCGCAGGGAAATAAGCGCCTCGGAGCAGTCGCCGGAATCATCGATCATTTAGCCAATGAGTTGGCTCCTGCATTTGCCACGATCGACAATGGAAATGCCGAACTCTCATGATGGGGAACCTCCGAGTTCGAGAAGAGGATAGGCGCCATGGCCGATAACCTCCCCTCAGTCTAACCCGCCATACGCCCAACCCCATGATCCGCCACCCACTTGCCCTTCTCGTCATCTGCCTTGTTTCAAGCGCCGCCGCAGCGCCACTACTCGACAAGCGAAAACAACTCGAAGCACAGAGCTTCTGGGCGAACCGCGATTTTGATTGGTTCGAAGCGAACATCCCCTTCTTCGAGTGCCCGGACGCTGAGATCAACACCACCTACTACTACCGCTGGGAACTCGTCACCCGCCACATTATCTACGGCTCGCCCAACAGCGGCTACTCCTTCACCGAGTTCGCCAACCGCCCGTTCTGGTCCGGCGCCTACGGGGGGATCGCCTGTCCCTCGGGTCACCAGATCTATGAGATCCGCTGGCTCAAGGACCCCGAGTTCGCGCGCGACTTTTTGCACTACTGGTTCCGCACCCCGGGCGCCCAGCCGCGCAACTACTCATCGTGGCTCGCCGACTGTGCGGTCGCCGTCGATCACGTCCACCCGAATAAGGCCTTCCTCGTCGACCTGTTGCCCGACCTCGAGAAACACCACGAGGCCTGGCGGGGGCGGCAGTGGGTCGATGAGATGGGTATGTTCTGGCAGACCGGACACGACGACGGCATGGAGTTCAACATCAACAGCCGCCAGACCAAGGACATCCTCCGCGGCGACCGTGCCTTCCGGCCCTCGTTCAACTCTTACATGTGGGCCGACGCCAAAGCCCTCGAGCAAATTTCCAAGCTCGCGGGGGACACAGCCAAAGCCGAACGCTACAGGAAACGCGCGGCGGCTCTCAAGAGTGTCGTCCAGGAGAAGCTGTGGGATTCGAAGCGGCAGTTCTTTTTCCCGATGTCCTCGCGCGAGGAAACCGACAAGGAAGGCAACGTCGTCAAAGCGCACACCCTGACCTACGAGAGCGGCAAGTTCGCCGGCAGCGAACACGGCAGGGAGCTCCACGGTTACGTCCCCTGGGCCTTCAACCTGCCTGACCCAGGCAAGGAGTCTGCATGGAAGTTCCTCATGGATCCCGAGTATTTCCAAGCGCCCTTCGGCCCCTCCACCACCGAACGAAACGACCCGATGTTTCTCCTGCAGAAAGGTTGCTGCTGGTGGAGCGGACAATCCTGGCCCTTCGCCACCACCCAGACACTCAAGGCGATGGCCAACGTCCTGCACAACTACCCGCAAGAGTTCATCTCCCGGGCGGACTACGTCGATCTGCTGCACACCTTCGCCATCTCCCACCGCAAGGACGGCAAGCCCTACATCGCCGAGGCACTCCACCCCGACACCGGATCGTGGCAGGGACACGACATGCGTAATCGCAGCGAGCACTACTTCCACTCCAACTTCAACGACCTCGTCATCACCGGCCTCGCTGGTTTGAAAGCTGGTAGCGGCGATACCTTGACCATCGATCCGCTCGCACCCGACTCGTGGGACTACTTCGCGCTCGATTCGATTCCCTACCAGGGTCATGAATTGGCAATTTGCTGGGATAAAAAGGGCGACCGCTACGGCCATGGAGCCGGCCTGCACGTGCTCGTTGACGGCAAAAAGGTCGCCAGCTCGCCGGAGCTCGGGAAGCTTGAAGTCAAACTCCCAGCCGCCCGCGAGGTGCCTTTGAATGACGAAACGCGCTTCAACTACGCGGTGAACAACGACGGCGACTATTTCCCGTCCTACGACGCATCTCATACCGGCCCCGGAAGTTCCCTGGCAATGATCCACGATGGCCAGTACCGCTACGACACTCCACCGACCAACCGCTGGACCAGCGTCGGCTCCAAAGACGAGGCCGATTGGGTCTCGGTCGATCTGGGGATGCCCCGCTCAATCGACACCATCAAGCTGTTCCTCCTCGACGATGGCGAAGGGGTCGTCGCCCCATCACGCTTCGAACTGCAGCACTGGGACGGCAAGGCCTGGATAGAAATTCCAAATCAGAAACGCAACCCGAAGACCCCGGCCGGTGGTCGGCCCAATACAATCTCGTTCCCAGAGTCCCAGCTGCAGCGCCTGCGTGTCGTCCTGCACCGCCCGGAAGGGGCAAGCGGCACCGGGATCACTGAGTTCCAAACCTGGGGATCGGGAACAGCGCCATACCAACCGCCGCCGCCAGCTGTGGGCAACCTCTCCGCCAACACCAACGGTGCGGAATTCCCCAAGGCGTCCGCCTCCTTCCATGACCGGTACGGCGGGGTTCCAAAGTCGGCCATCGACGGCAGGATCATTTTCCTCTCCAACCCGGTGAATCGCTGGACTAGCTACGGGTCGCCCAACGAAACCGATTGGCTGGAGGTCGACTTTGGAAAATCCAAGACATTTTCCCGGGTCGAACTCCATATCTACGACGACCGCGGGGGCGTCGAGGCACCAATCAGCTACAAGGTCCAATTCCAATCCGGCGACCAATGGGTCGATGTTAAAGACGTGAAGAAGTCGCCAGAAACACCAAAGGGAAGCGCCAAAAATAGTGCGACTTTCGAGAAGGTGACCTCACCGAAGATCCGCGTCGTCTTCACCAACTCCGGCAAAGCCCGCAGCGGCCTGACCGAGTTCGAAGTCTGGGAGAAATGAACTCCCAATGAGAAGGAGCAAACCTGATCACCATGAAATTACTTACCATTTCAATTCAGCGACATGCAATCCAGGTCGCGCTCTGGCTGCAGGAATTTGCTCTTCGGGTGGGGCGCTTGGGGGCGCTGTTGAGGGGGGGAGGAATCACAAAGATACCCAGACGGATACTGCCGACCTTGCTGGTCGGGTGTTTCTTGCAAGCCGGCGTCAACGCCGCTGCTCCCAATGTCCTCTTTATCGCGGTCGATGATCTCAATGACTGGGTGAACTGCATGGGGGGCAGGGAGGGGGTGCATACCCCCAATATCGATCGCCTGGCAAAGCGTGGTGTCCTGTTCACCAACGCCCATTGTTCGGCGCCGTCATGTAATCCGTCCCGCGTGAGCATCATGACCGGGGTCAGTCCATCGACCTCGGGTGTTTACAACAACGGTCAGGATTGGCGCAGCTCCCCGGCCCTGGCGACGGCCGTGACAATCCCCGATCACCTGCGTGCCAACGGTTACAACGCCTATGGAGGCGGAAAAATATTTCACAGCCTGTCGTGGATCGGCAATCGCTATGGCAAACAGCAGAACGAGGCGAAGCTGTGGGATCGCTATTTTCCGGAAGCGACCAAGCCGATGCCGCCGTCGCTGTGGCCGGAGGCGGTTAGTGCCAAAACGTCGCCGAGGGGCTATGTGGGGTGGTCGCGTCTCGCCAAAGGTAAAGGCGTCGGTAAGCCGCCATCGCATTTCCTCGACTGGGGGCCGATCCACAAGGACGAGAGCGGTATGGCAGACTACAAAGTGGTCGACTGGGCGACCGCCGAGCTGGCCAAAACGCATGACAAGCCGTTCTTCCACGCCGTCGGCATCTTCCGGCCGCATATTCCCTGGTTTGTGCCGCAGAAGTACTTCGACCTATATCCACCCGACAAGGTGTTCCTGCCGCCGATCAAGGCTGGCGACCTGGATGACGTTGCCCCGACCCACAGGAAGTGGCTGCGCCGGAAGTGGCATCAATGGGTGGTGGATAACGATGAATGGAAAGCGGCGGTGCGGGGCTATCTGGCAAGCATCAGCTTCGCCGACGCTCAGGTGGGACGGCTGCTCGACGCGCTCGACGTCAGTCCGCATGCCGCAAACACGATCATCGTCTTGTGGTCGGACCACGGCATGCACATCGGCGAGAAGGAGCATTGGGAAAAATTCACGCTCTGGGAAGAATCGTCGCGCGTGCCACTGATCATCGTCGCGCCGGGCGTCACTAAGGCGGGGACACGATGCCGCCAACCGGTCAGCCTCCTTGATGTTTTCCCGACTCTCAACGAGCTGTGCGGCGTGGCGCAGCACAGCCAGTTGGAAGGTCAGAGTCTGGTGCCGCTGCTGCGTGACCCAGATGCCCATCGTGCCCGCCCGGCAATCACTACCTGGGGACAAAACAATCACGCGGTCCGCGACCAACGCTATCGCTACATTCGCATGTCGAATGGCGAGATTGAGCTCTACGACCATCAGACTGACCCCGATGAGTTTACCAACATCGCCAATCGGCCGGAAGCCGCCGCCGTCATCGATCGGCTCAAAGCGTTCTTGCCGAAGGTGAACGCCACCAAAACGCAGTAGAATCACAAACTCTCTCAATTCAGCAATTTTGAGATCTATCAAATCATGAAAACAGCCCGTATTTTGCCCCTTACCGTCGCCTTGTTCATTGGCGCCCTTGCCATAGCCGCGCGTGTCGCTCCGACTTCAACCCCGAAGGAAGGCGCGATCCGCGTGCTGTTCCTCGGCCACGAAAGCGAGCACCACAACAGCAACAAGTTCTACCCGATTTTGGCCAAGGGGCTTGGGCGGGATGCCATCTATTTTGATTACGTCACCAATGTTGAGGAGGCGCTTGGCGATGCGGCGTATCTCAGCAAGTTCGACGCGGTCCTGCTGTATGCGAACCATGGGGAGATCACACCCGGGCAGTGGAAAAACCTGAAGGGCTACGTCGAAGACGGCGGGGGCTTCGTGCCGGTGCATTGCGCGAGCTGGTGCTTTGGCAACGAACCGGGCTTCGACCAATTGGTGGGCGGCCGTTTCGACAGCCATAAGACCGGTACGTTTACCGCCAAAGTGGTCGATGCGAAGCACCCGGCGATGGATGGAGTGACTGAGTTCGAGGCTTGGGACGAAACCTACAAACATAAGAATCACAACGAGAAGGATCGAACGGTCCTGATGGCGCGCGAGGTCGCAGGGAAGGATGACAATATTACGGAACCCGAGCCGTGGACCTGGGTGCGGACCCAAGGGAAGGGGCGTGTTTTTTACACTGCGTCCGGGCACGACGAGCGGGTGTGGAATCAGCCGGCCTTCCACCAGTTGCTCAAGGCGGGGATCCTGTGGTCGGTGGGCGATGCGAGGAAGCAGTCGTATGAAAAGTTCATCGCCGACCGCGCGCCGCTGAAGTACGAGAAACGTGATAATATCGCGAACTACGAGAGGCGCCCGGAGCCTCTGCTCTATCAGTTTCCGCTCTCGGCGGAGGACAGCATGGATTACACTCAGTCACCGGTGGGCTTCCGGCTGGAGCTGTTCGCCAGCGAGCCGGACATCATCAACCCGATCGGCCTCGCCTGGGACGAGCGCGGCCGCCTGTGGGTCGCCGAGACGGTCGATTACCCGAACGAGATGACGCCCGACCGGGTGGGCAATGATAAGATCAAGATCCTCGAAGACACCAACGGCGATGGCAAATGCGACAAGGTAACGGTGTTCGCCGAGGGCCTGAACATCCCGACTTCGCTAACCTTCTCGCGTGGTGGAATTATCGTCGCGCACGTTCCCGATTTTCTGTTCCTGAAGGACACCGACGGCGATGACAAAGCCGACGTACGCGAGGTGCTGACGACGGGGTGGGGGACAGGCGACACGCATGCCGGCCCTTCGAACCTGCGCTATGGATTCGACAACTGGATCTGGGGCACGGTGGGATACTCGTCCTTCAACGGCACGGTCGGCGGCGAGCAAAAGCGCTTCGGATCCGGCGTGTTCCGCATGAAGCCGGACGGATCGCAGTTGGAGTTTATGCATCAGTTTAACAACAACACCTGGGGGCTCGGTTTCAACTCGGCCGGTGACGTGTTCGGTTCTACTGCTAACAACAATCCCAGTTTCTTCTGCGGCATCCGCGCCACCGCCTACGGTGAGGGCAAGAAGGGAATGAGCGCGAAGATGATCGCGACCGATCGCTCGTTCCATCCGATCACACCGAACATCCGCCAGGTGGATGCTTTCAATAACTACACTGCGGGCGCCGGCCAGACCGTGGCGACCTCTGCGGGCTTCCCGGAAGCGTTCCGCGAAAAGGTGGCGTTCATCGGCGGGCCGACCGGTCACCTGCTCGGGAAATACCATCTCTCGAGGGACGGGGCGGGCTACAAGGCCAAGAACGGCTATGCCTTCCTGGCCTCGGCCGACGAGTGGTTCTCGCCGGTGGCGGCGGAAGTGGGCCCCGACGGGAACCTGTGGGTGGCGGACTGGTACAATTTCATCATCCAGCACAACCCGACGCCGAGCAAAGACCGCGCAGGCTACGACGCGAAGCGCGGCAAGGGCAATGCGCACATCAACCCGAACCGCGACCGCGGCCACGGGCGGATCTACCGCGTGGTCTGGGACAAGGCGCCGGAGGCGAAGATCAAATCGCTGGACGGCGCGAGCGACGCCCAACTGGTGGCGGCGATGGACAGTGACAACATGTTCTGGCGTCAGACAGCTCAACGGCTCTTGGTCGATGGCGGCAAGAAGGGCGCAACGGCAGGATTGAAGTCGAAGGTCAAGGCAGGCGGTGCCGGGTCGATCCAGGCGCTGTGGAGTTTGAGCGGTATCGGTGCGCTCGACGCAGAGACGCACCAGCTGGCGCTGTTGGGTAAAGACCCCGCGCTGCGCCGCAACGCGATCACCGCATTGACCAACGACGCGGCGGCGTTGCAGTTGTTCTTCGATACTGCGGTGGTGCAGGATCCGGACCTGATCGTGCGCCTCGCCGCCTTTAACAAGATGGTGGAGTTCGAGAATAAGGAGACGGTCGCGCTGGCGGCTCAACAGCTGATCACCGATCCGGCCAATGCCGATGACGTGTGGCTCTCGCAGAGCCTGCGCAACGCCGGTGCCGGCACGGTGAAGAAAGGGCCTTCGTCGTTTGGCAAGGAGCTGATCCCCAACGGTTCGTTCGAGGAGCTGGCTGGCGATATGCCTGCCGGATGGGGCGTCCGCACCTTTCGGGGAACGGCGCAACATCGGGTGGCGGACATGGCCCGGACGGGCAAGCGCTCGATCGAAATCTCCGCCGAAAAGGCCGCTGAGTTTGGCGTCCGTATCGATGTCCCGGTGGATCGGAACGCGGAGTACGAACTCAGCGCCTGGATCAAGACTGAAAAGGTGGCCGGTGGAGGGCGCGGCGCACAGTTATACATCAGTGATCATCCAGGCAGTAAGGCCGTGAAAGGGACGAAAGATTGGACGCAGGTGAAAATGCGGATCGAGACGGGCTCTGCAAAGTCGATCAGCATCAATTGCCTGCTCGGCGGCTGGGGCACTGCCACCGGCAAGGCGTGGTGGGACGACGTCAGCCTCCGCAAGGTTGAGTATGAGATCATCGCGAGCAATGAGCCTCAGGTCGTCAAAGGCGATGTGGTAAGGGGTAAGAAAATTTTCATGACGCACCCGATCGCCGCCTGCACCCGCTGCCACGTCGTGAACGGAGCTGGCGGTCCCATCGGGCCGGCTTTGGACACCATCGCGACGCGCAAACAAGAGGACTATATCTTGCAGAGCCTCGTCGATCCGGGGGCGACGATCGCCGAGGGTTTCCAGGGCAAGGTATCGCCGATGCCGCCGATGGGTGTGCTCTTGAAGCCGCAGGAGTTAGCCGACGTGATGGCCTACATCCTGACCCTGAAGTAAAGAAACCATCCAGGCCCGTGAACTGCGAAAATCTACGAGAAACATGAAAACAAATGCGAACATCACCTTTTACTTCCTGGCACTGATTATGTCAGTTGCTGCCGCTGGCGCACGACCCAACATCATCGTTTTATTCGCCGACGACCTCGGCTACGGAGAACTAAGCTGCCAGGGAAATTCGGAAATCCCGACGCCGCATATCGACTCCATCGCAAAGAATGGCGTGCGCTTTACCGCAGGATACGTGGCGGGCCCCAACTGCAGCCCCTCCCGGGCAGGTCTCCTCACCGGGCGCACCCCGACGCGCTTCGGCTACGAGTTCAATCCCACCGGACCGCTCAATGAAGAACCCGGCTTCGGCTTGCCCGCCGGAGAGATCACGATTGCCGAAGCCCTCCACGACGGAGGTTACACCACCGGCTTGATCGGCAAATGGCACCAGGGCGGCACCGCAAAGTTTCACCCCTTTCGACATGGCTTCGATGAGTTCTTTGGCTTCACGCACGAAGGCCACTACTTTGTTCCCCCGCCCTGGGATGGTGTGGAAACCTTGCTTCGCCGCAAGACCCTTCCCGGCGGCGGCAAAGGCACCTGGACTGGGAAAAAGGGCCTGAGCTACCACACGTTATTGAACTCCAATGAGCCTGACTACGACGCCAACAACCCCATCGTCCGTGGCGGCCAACCGGTGGAGGAAACCGAGTACCTCACCGACGCGCTCACTCGCGAAGCAGTCGACTTCATCGATCGTCACGACGACAAACCGTTCTTTCTCTACCTCGCTTACAACGCGGTCCACAGCCCCCTTCAGGGAGCGGACGCTTACATGGAGAAGTTCGCCCACATCAAGGATCTCCACCGTCGCATCTTCGCCGCCATGCTGGCGAACATGGACGACAGCGTCGGTGCGGTCATGGAGCAACTTCGAAAATCCGGGCTCGAAGAAAACACAATCGTCTTTTTCCTTAGCGACAACGGCGGCCCGACCAAAGAACTCACCTCCTCGAACCTTCCCTTGCGCGGTTCCAAAGGCCAGATGTATGAAGGGGCAATTCGAGTGCCGTTCATGGTTCAGTGGAAAGACAAAATTCCTGCCGGTGAGGTCTATGAAAAGCCGGTTAGCTCCTTTGATATCTTTGCGACTGCAGCTGCCAACAGCGCTGGAGTTACCGCCCCGAAGCAAGTCGAAGGGGTGGATCTGATTCCTTATCTTACCGGCGAAAACGATGGTGTTCCCCACGAAACCCTCTTCTGGCGTCAGGGCGGAAGGACGGCGCTGAGGCATGGCGATTGGAAGCTGGTGCGAATGGGCGGAAAATTCGAACCGGGCAAGGCGAAATGGGAACTCTACGATCTCTCGCAAGATCTTTCCGAAGAAAATAACCTCGCCGCCGCCGAGCCCGAGCGCCTCGCTGAATTGGTCGAGACATGGCAGAAGCACAACAGTGAAATGAGCGACCCATTGTTCCAAAATCGTTAGGCCGAGGGCGGGGCTGACATCCCTTAAAATAAAGTGAAGGCATTGAAAAAGAATCACGATCATCGTCTCGAATCCTGAATCACCCAACCAGAGGAATCCCATATAATGAAAAAAATTTGCATGATCTACCG
>CALFSW010000085.1 GCA_937916505.1 uncultured Verrucomicrobiales bacterium
CAAGACATCTTGGCCGGCCATCAAGAAATGGATCCCGACCCTTCCTGGCAGGCCGACGACAATGAAAACGAAAAAATCGCTGGCAAAAAACATCCTCGCAGTGCGGTCCGGCCCCGTCCAAACCGGCGACCACAAGGCCCTCCCGCCAAAAGCAAATTCCTGCAGTAAATAAAAGGAGACTGAAACTTAAATTCGAGGAGCCCAACCCTCGCGGTAGTTCCTCTTCACAAATCGGTTGGCGCGATCATTATTAGTCGATCTCATGTTGGGGCCATCCCAATCAATAGGGTATCCCTCTCCCACTTGTTGGGCAATGCATCCCAATAAAATCACTTCGTTCAAATAAGCTGCGATCTCAAAGTTTGAATAGGCCGGAGAACCACCCTTCATCATTTCGAACCACTCCTCAACGTGCCCTGGCGAGCGGGGAACCGTTTCCGGGATTGCCTGACAAGCTTCGTGCTGACCAGCGTCACGGTATCCTTTTTCGCCATTCAACATCACGTAAGGGTTACCGCCCATATCATCTTGGGAAAACAACTTCCCCTTATCCCCAATGATGACAGCTCCACTACCGGGGAGCTTGCCTCCTCGAAGGGCGATCACTTCGGAGACAATCTCAGTTTTGGGGCGAACAGGATCAAAGCTTTGACGGGGATTCCCGTCGTACCACCAAAACTTCAGTGGTGGCAGCCCTTCGCGTTCCGGAAATTCAAACCGGACTCTCGAAGTTAGGGGATAAGTCTCATCATAGATCCGGGAAGCCATCTCGCATTCGATCTTGGTTGGATAACCTAACTTCAACGCACGAAAAGGCATATTCACGGTGTGACAAGCCATGTCACCCAAAGCGCCGGTTCCAAAGTCACTCCATCCCCGCCACTTGAACGCATGGTAAACATCTTTTTTGTAGGGACGCATTTGTGCCGGCCCGATAAAGCAGTCCCAATTCAAATTATCCGGGATCGGATCTGCGCCTGCCGGACGCTCCAGGCCTTGTGGCCATACCGGACGATTCGTCCACACGTGGAGCTCTTTAGGATTCCCAATCACACCAGCTTGCACGAGCTCAACCGAACGACGCAAACCACTTCCAGCACTGCCTTGGTTCCCCATCTGGGTGGCTAACTTTTTATCGCGAGACAAGTTTCGCATCATGCGTGATTCCCAGACCGTTTGGGTCAAAGGCTTCTGGCAATAAACATTCTTACCCATCTGCATCGCCATGATGCCGGCCACCCCGTGGAGGTGATCTGGAGTAGAAATGGTTACCGCATCTACCTTGTCGCCAATCTTGGTCAACATCTCGCGAAAATCGGAGAATTTGGCCGCCTTGGAATACCGCTTCGCCATCTCATCAAGTCTTCCTCCATCAATGTCACACAACCCAACAATCTCGCCACCACACTTGGCGGCATTCATTGTATCGCTCCTGCCTTTGCCTCCCACTCCGATGCAGGCCACCTGAATCCTGGAGTTCAAATTCTGCCCGCTCACAAAAGCAGGCATTCCGAATGTTCCGCCCGCAAGGAGGCCGGACTTCTTGATGAATTGACGGCGGTTCGTCTGTAATTGAGCCATACAAGTAGAACGAGACCTGTGACGCCTGCCTTTCAATCACCCCCTCTCCGATCCCTTCAACGACGCCCCAAAACCTCCCCGCCCAGAAAGCAAATTCCAGCCACCCTCCCGGACCTGCCCGGGGAAGGACATCGATGAAACGGGGCGCGGGACGCCAGTTTCATAATCGTGAAAGAGTTAGCCTCGTGTCATTCACTGATCGCGTATTCTTTATTTCTTGTCGCCACCCCGAAAATCAACGTCAATGCTTTATGCGTCTGGAAAGACATTCCGCCGCGACGCTTCCTTGGTCGCCCGGCTCCGCTTCTTCATTGTGGAAAAAATGCCACGTCCTTGCGTCCGCTCTATCACTTGGGATATTTTTTCCTTTGCTATCCCAGGCAGCTCCTTCTGAGGCCGATCTCCGGTTTTTTGAAAATAATGTTCGGCCTCTCCTTATTTCCAGATGCATTTCCTGTCACGGAGCCGATAAAAGTGAAGCCGGGCTGCGGCTTGATTCCCGGGAAGCAATTCTTGCCGGCAGTGACAAAGGTCCCGTCATCGTCAAGGGGAACGCCCCGGAAAAGAGTCGGCTGATCCAAACGGTCACTGGTGAACTCTCTGCTCCTGCTCCCTGCCGTTTGAAATCCGGAGAAGCCGCTAATTTGGCTCATTGGATTACCACGGGGCTGGGTTGGCCGAAAGATTCAGGTCCAATTTCCCCGGCCGGAAAAAAACACTGGGCCTTCCAGGACGTTGCCTTACCAAAAATCCCAACTCCAAAAGGGGCGGACCGGGTGGCAACTCCGGTCGACGCTTTTATCGCAAAAAAACTGGAACAGAAGAAACTCCAACCCTCGCCGGAAGCAGATCGTCGAACGCTGATCCGCCGCGTTTCGTTCACGCTGACCGGACTTCCGCCATCTCCCGAGGACGTGACCCGGTTTATGAATGATGAGCATCCTGAAGCCTACGAGCAACTCGTGGATCGTCTTCTCGATTCAGAACATTACGGCGAACAATGGGCCCGCCATTGGCTGGATGTGGCACGCTACTCGGATACGAAGGGTTACGTTTATGCCCGGGAGGAAAGATTCTGGACCCACGCATGGACTTATCGGGATTGGATCGTCCAGGCTCTCAATAAAGATCTGCCCTACGATCAATTCCTGCTCCTGCAGATCGCGGCAGATCAGGCGGAAGGAAGCAAAAAAGAAGACCTCGCAGCGATGGGCCTCCTCACTCTCGGCAGACGATTTCTGGGAGTCACTCACGAAATAATTGACGACCGCATCGATGTTCTCACCCGGGGAACGATGGGACTGACAGTGGCCTGTGCCCGATGTCATGATCACATGTATGATCCCATTCCCACGCAGGACTACTATTCCCTCTACAGCGTTTTTGCGAGTTCCTCCGAGAAGCATGTCGTGTTGGATGACTCGTCCGCCGCGGATGAACCCTTTTGGGTGGAATTAAAGAAAAGACAGAATGCCCTGCGCGAACAGACGGCCAAAAGTCACCAAGAGACGTCTGATCGGATCAGAAATCGCATCACAGATTACCTTCATGCGCAGACCGAACTCGAGAAATATCCGTCCCAGGGCTTTGATCAGATTTTTTCAAACAACGACACCTTGCCGGCATTCGTCCGCCAGTGGGCTGCCTATTTGAATCAGGCGAAAAACAGAAAGGATCCGATCTTTATTCCGTGGGTTAATTATTCCCAACTCCCTAAGAATTCATTTTCAACGGAAGCGACAAAAGTGAATTTGGGGGAAATTCATCCAATCGTTGCGCAAGCATTCGAAACACCTCCGCGCTCTTTTCAAGAGGTGATCGATCGCTACGGCTCGATCTTTCGCAAAATCGACGAGCAATGGAAAGCGGCCCTGAAAAATGCGCCATCACCGTCAGAGCTCCCCGATCCAGCCGCCGAATCGTTGCGTCGTGTTCTCTATGGCCCGGGTGCTCCCTGCGAAGTTCCCAACCTGCCCATTGTCCACACCGAAACTTTTTTTGACAGCGGAACAACGACGAAGCTCTGGAAACTCCAGGGCGCAGTGGATCGCTGGATTGTTGACTCCAAGCGTCCACCCCGTGTCGCCGTGGCGCTGGTAGACCGGCCCGCGCCGGTGAATACCCGGGTCTTTGTTCGGGGTAATCCGCGCAATCAGGGTGAAGACGCTCCCCGCCGTTTTTTGTCTCTTCTGTCCGGCGAAGACAGAAAACCATTTCAACCCGGTAGCGGGCGGCTGGAATTAGCAAAGGCGATCATCGATCCCGCAAACCCGCTCACGGCCCGGGTGATCGTCAATCGCGTCTGGGCTCATCACTTTGGTCAGGGACTGGTAACGACACCCAGTGACTTTGGCACGAGAGCAGATCCGCCTTCTCATCCTGAATTACTCGATTGGCTGGCTTCGCAATTTATTGCCGAAGGGTGGAGTTTGAAAAAACTGCATCGCTGGATCTTGCTCTCGTCAACTTTCCGTCAATCATCAGAAGGTCCGAAAGAAGAAGCCGACCGTTCCCATGCTGTGGCAATTGACCCATCAAATCACTTCCTCTGGCGAATGAACGCTCATCGACTCAGTTACGAGGAATTCAGAGATTCCATGTTCGCCACGTCCGAAGAACTCAGCTCCTCCATGGGCGGCAAGCCGGAAAAATTATTGCAGGCCCCCTTTCCGAAACGCCGCACCTTGTATGGGCTCGTGGATCGCCAGTTTCTGCCCGGAACTCTTCGCATCTTCGATTTCGCAAACCCCGATCTGCATATCCCAAAAAGGACCGAAACAACCGTCCCCCAACAGGCTCTGTTTTTCATGAATCACCCGCTGGTTCTGGATCGCGCCCGGGCACTGGCAGACTTCGTGAATCGCAAAAAATCGACACCTATCGAAAAAATCCGCCTCTTGTTTCAACAAACACTGCAGCGCGAACCGAGCGATCAGGAAATCAGTGAGTCCCTTTCGTTGGTCAATTCAGTCCCCCCGTCGCCCCAGGATTTGGCGCCGCCAACCGCTCGGGATTGGCACTATGGATACGGAGAGTTCGATGAAAGAACACAACGCGTCATCGGCTTCACGAAGCTACCGCATTTCACCGGAACCGCCTGGCGGGGTGGCGCGCAATGGCCTGATACAAAACTTGGTTGGGTGCAACTCACGGCAACGGGGGGGCACCCCGGAAATGATCGCTCCCACGCCGCCATCCGACGATGGACCGCACCACGTCGGATGATGATCGAAATCCGCTCGAAACTGACTCATAAAGCAAGTGTCGGTGACGGGGTTCGAGCTTTCATCATCGATTCACGAGTCGGAAAATTACGATCCACCACCATCCATAAAAAATCAGAAGACCTAAACGTCAAACCCATCCAAGTCGAGAAAGGCGAGACCATTGATTTCGTCGTCGACATCGACAAACTCCTCAACAGCGATCAATACCTTTGGAAAGTGTCGTTAGCCGAAACCAAGGCCGGCGAACTCGCAAGTCGGTGGGACTCCCAAGGCGACTTTTCCGAAGAACCCGTCAAACAGCTCAGCGCCTGGGAACAGCTGGCCCAAACCCTACTTTGTTCCAATGAATTTCTATTCGTCGATTAAACCCAACAGGGACAAGTCACCCGGCAATCCCTGTCCACGCTAACATTGCACCATGGCTCAACCATCTGATTTCGCCCAACTGATCAATCGGAGATCGCTTCTAAAGCGGTCTGCGCTCGGACTGGGTGCCTTGGGTTTGACTGATCTTTTGCAAGGGGCTGAAAACTCCAGTCCACTCGTCATCCACCAACCTCATTTTGCTCCACGGGCCAAACGTGTGATCCATTTTTTTCTCAACGGCGGACCTTCCCATGTTGATACTTTTGATCACAAACCCGCGCTGAAAAAATACGCCGGCAAACCTCTGGGCGAAACCCTCACAACCGAACGCAAGACCGGCGCAGCCTTCCCCTCCCCTTTCAGCTTTTCCCGTTACGGCGAATCCGGTCTCGAAGTGAGCGAACTCTTTGCCCAAACCGCGCAACACGCTGATGAGATCGCGGTGATTCGATCCATGCACGCGCAGGTTCCGAACCATGAACCGTCACTCATGCTGATGAACTGTGGCAACTCGGTGCAGGCACGGCCAAGCATGGGCGCATGGACCACCTATGGCCTCGGAAGTGCCAACGAGAATCTTCCCGGCTTCATCTCCATGTGTCCCGACGGACTCCCGATCAAAGGCAGCGAAAACTGGCAGTCTGCTTTCCTGCCGGGGGCGTATCAAGGGACTTACATCGATTCACGGGAAGAGGAGATCAGCAAGCTCATCGAGAACATCGATCATCCGCAGCTGAGTGAAACCGATCAGCGACGGCAACTCAATCTTTTGGCGAAATGGAACACCCGACACGAAGCCACCCGCCTCGATGACAGGCTCAACGCGCGGATTCAGTCCTACGAATTGGCTTACCGAATGCAAATGGAAGCCAGCGATGCCTTCGATATTTCCAAGGAACCCCAGCACATCCGTGATTCCTACGGCGGTGGAGTTCACGGACGCCAAACCCTCATCGCCCGGCGGCTCGTTGAGCGTGGCGTTCGTTATGTTCAACTGTGGCACGGAAAGGGCCAACCATGGGATAATCACGAAAACATTGAGGCGACCCACCGGGCGCGATCCGCCGAAATTGACCAACCCATCGCCGCACTTCTGACCGACCTGAAGCAACGCGGCATGTTGGAGGACACCCTGGTTTTATGGGGAGGCGAGTTTGGTCGGACCCCGACAGTCGAACTCGCCGGCGGAAAATCAAAACTCGGCCGTGATCACAATCACTACGGATTCAGCGTCTGGATGGCAGGCGGCGGCATCAAAGGCGGAACCACCTACGGAGCGACCGACGAGTTCGGATTCAAAGCAGTGGAGAATCCCGTCAGCGTTCATGATTTACACGCGACCATGTTGCACCTGTTGGGCCTCGATCACGAACGCCTGACCTACCGCTACGCCGGAAGAGATTTCCGACTGACCGATGTGCACGGGAAAGTGATTCACGATGTGATTGCTTGAGCAGCACTTATGAAAAGAAAGCTTTGCGGCTGATTCCAGCACGAATTCATCGGCCGAAGAGGAGGGAGATCAAGAGGCTTCCGGTGAATTCAGCAAAAATCCCCAGTCCAGCGTCACCGTGATTTCGACTCCGCTCTCGGACCTTAAGGTCACCCTGCCCTCACCATCCGGCACGATCTCTTTCACCAAATCAAAATCCTCCGACACCCCGGCCACGCCTTGAATCAACCTGAGCGACACAGGAGACCCATCAAACTCTCTCACGGTTGGAATTCCTTCTCCGGCAAGTGGGTTTTTCCGCGACTCCGTGACATTCCCGGCAAAGTAGGAACAAACCTCTTCCAGTCCCAGACGTCGTTGATGATTCCCCGCCCATGGTTCGCCATGACGGCCACCATTTGAAATCCAAAATAAGGTTGCGGGAAAGTCAGCGACATTCTTGAGCGAAAACCAGACGTAGCCGTCCATCACACATGCCGTCCACGCAAAGGGGGCATCGCTCTCCTCACTGACCATCATCACCAGATCATCATATCCCTGCCTTGCCGGGTATGTCGTCAGATCGGTCGTCCCGCCGTTCATCAATGGCACTTCGCGGAGATCATCGAACTTTGCCCCGGGCTCCAGGGACTGATACTCGCGATTCATCGGATCGGAAAAGACTCCCGGATTCACACTTGCCCAGCGAAAAGGAGAAACCGAAACCCGACCTTCCTTCACCGTGGAAAAATCCAAAATCGGATGACTTCCATAACTCCACTCCCCCACCAATTCGCTGATCTCATGCTCAATATACAAAGCCCGGTGACCTTCACGGAGTGAGACCTTCTTCCTCACCGACGCCTTCGTGTCGCCTGTTCTCATCACAAGCTGAACCCCTTGGGTTTCGCCTTCCTCCGACTGCCATTCCCCATTCGCAGTTTCACCATGAGGAGGACCATCGTCCTGCGGCCCAAACGGCAAACACAGAAAGTCACCCCGCAAATGGGTCAGAAGCACCGGCAGCTCCAAACCCACCTCATCCTGCTTCCACGGTGCCAAGGCATACGGAGAAACCACCCGCTCTCCCAAACGAAAGTCAGCCGTCAAATGCCCTCCCAATTTGGTCACAACCAACCTCACGCCATCGACCTCGGCCACCTGACACTCTGCTCCATGAATTATTTCCATCATCTTGTGCCCTGATTCCTACCGTAGCAAAGACGTAGAACGCCATCTATTCCTGCGCCTTTCGAAAAAAAACACTCCCGGGTTTCAGACTGTGCAAGCCCCCCCGCGGTGTGAGAGAGTGTCGGGGATATGCCGAAACTGGTTCACGGACTCGCCTTCATCTTCCTTGCTTCTTCATCTTTCGGAGACCCCCTCCCGGCCGACCACGCGGGGCGCATGAAAGCAGGCACGGCTCTCTTTCAAAAGACCATCCGCCCCGCCCTGATCGAAAACTGCCTGAAGTGCCACGGCGATGAAAAAACCCGCTCCGGCTTCGATCTTTCTTCCCGCGAACTCCTCCTCGAAGGCGGCGAGACCGACGACGCCATTAATCTTGAAAACCCGGAGAAGAGCTATCTCCTCACGCTCATCCGCCACCAGGAGGAACCGGAAATGCCGCCCAAGAAAGCCAAGCTTCCCGACTCCCTCATCGCCGACTTTCAAAAATGGATCGCCCTCGGCGCACCCTACGACAAACCCCTTCTCGTAAAAGACCGGAGCAAACCCACCGCAATGCAGGTCACCCAAAGCGACCGCGATTTCTGGTCCTTCAAACCTCTCGCCAATCCCACTCCTCCCAAAACCAATAATCCCTGGCCCAAGTCCGACCTCGACCGCTTCGTCCTCGCCAAGCTCTCGGAAAACAAACTCGCTCCTAATCCTCCCGCCGCCGATCACGCCCGCATCCGCCGCGCCTACCTTTCCCTCATCGGACTTCCCCCGACTCCGGCCCAACTCGCAGCCGCTCTTTCCAAACCCCACGCCCAACTCATCGACGAACTCCTCGCCAGTCCCCACTACGGTGAACGCTGGGCCCGCCATTGGCTCGATGCCGCCCGCTTCGCGGAAAGCCACGGCTTCGAACAAGACTACAACCGCAAGTTCGCCTTCCACTACCGCGACTTCGTCATCAAGGCCCTCAACTCCGACATGCCCTGGGATCAATTCGTCCGCTGGCAGCTCGCAGGAGACGAGATCGCGCCCGACAATCCCCTCGCCATGATGGCCACCGGATTCCTCGGAGCCGGTGTCTTCCCCACCCAGCTGACCGAGAAGGAATTCGAAAGCGCCCGCTACGATGAACTCGATGACATGGCCGCCACCACCGGCACCGCCATGCTCGGCCTCACCATCGGCTGCGCCCGCTGCCACGATCACAAATTCGACCCCATCCCGGTGAAAGATTATTACCAATTTGTCTCTATCTTCACCACGACGATCCGGAGCGAGATCGACGTCCCGCTCGACTCCGAGGTTTATCGTAGCAACCTCGAAAATTGGCAGCAACTCCACAAGACAACTGAGGACGCCCTCAAATCATACGAGACCCATCCCGATACCACCAAAGCTTTCCACCGCTGGCTCAAAACCAAAGCCACCACCAAACTTTCTGCCAGCGACTGGAATGTCATCGACTTCACCAGGACCACCTCAAATCAAGCTGCCACCACCCTGACCCAACAACCCGACGGAGCCGTCCTGGCCTCTGGTAAAACTCCGGCCAAGGAAACCTACACCCTCCAAGCCAAACCCGGCCCACAAAACATTCGCCACCTCCGGATCGAAGCCCTCACCCACCCTTCCATGAAAGGCAAGGGCCCCGGGCGCGCTGCCAACGGAAATTTCTCACTGACCGATCTCAAGATCACCGTCTCCTCTCCGGGCAAAAAAGAGAAAGCAATCAAGCTCTCCTCGGCCAAAGCCACCCACGAGCAGAACAAGAGCAATCTCTCCGCTGCCTCCTCCTTCGACTCCGATACCAACTCCACCGGTTGGGCCGTCGATGCCGGAGGCCTTGGCAAGGACCAGGCCGCGGTCTTTGAACTCGCCGAACCTCTCCTTCTCGAGGAGGAGTCGACCCTGCAATTCCACCTCAAATTCGCAACCAACACTCAACACACCCTTGGTCGCTTCCGGATTTCCACCAGTGACAAACCCTCTCCGCCCGTGAAAGTCGGAGGTGGAAAGAACCTCCGACTCGAGAATGCGCTGAAGGCCCTCGCCACCGGTCGCCTCACTGAGGAACAGCGCCAAGCGCTCTTCGAAGTCTTCACCCAAAGCGACCCGCAATGGACCAAGCTCAGCGCCGCCGTGCAAAAATCCCTCGCCGCAAAACCCAAGCCATCCGTTGCCAAAGTCCAGGTCACCAGCGAAGGCTTCCCTCCCACCAAACACCACGCCGACGGACGCGGCTTCCCGCACTTCTATCCTCAAACCCACCACCTCAGCCGCGGCGACGCCAATCAGAAAAAAGGCGTCGCTAAACCCGCCTTCCTCCAGGTCCTCACTCGCAACGGCAAGTCCTCCGCCGACTGGCAGGAAGCCCCTCCCGCCGACTGGACCCGCACCAGCTACCGCCGCCGCAGCCTCGCCAACTGGATGACTGATGTCGAAAACGGGGCCGGACACCTCCTCGCCCGCGTCGTCGTCAACCGTGTCTGGCATCACCACTTCGGACGCGGCATCGTCGCCACTCCCAACGACTTCGGTCTCCAGGGAGCACTCCCCACCCACCCCGAACTCCTCGACCACCTCGCCCAAAACCTCATCGCCAACGGATGGAATCTCAAATCACTCCACCGCGAAATCCTCCTCAGCTCCACCTGGCTTCAAAGCAGCGACCCATCCCCCGAAAAAACCACCCTCGATCCCGACAACAAATTCCTCTGGCGCTTCACTCCGCGCCGCCTCGAAGCCGAAGTCATTCGCGATTCCATCCTCTCCGCCGCCGGACAACTCGACGTCAAAATGTTCGGCCCCGGCACCTTGGACCAAAGCCATCGCCGTCGCAGCATCTACTTCATGATCAAACGAAGCGACCTCGTCCCCATGATGCAGGTCTTCGACCAACCCGAACCCCTCGCCAGCCAGGGCAGCCGCCCCAGCACCACCATCGCGCCCCAAGCCCTGCTCTTCATGAACAATGCCCAGGTCGTCAAATGGGCCCGTACCCTCGCCACCAACCTCGACGCGAGCACTCCCGAAAACTCGGTCCGCGACCTCTACCTCCGCACCCTCGGGCGCCCACCCACCGCCACCGAACTTCGCGACAACCTCTCCTTCCTCGACGCCCAGTCCGCCTCCTACTCCAAGGAAAAAGACGCCCGCCAACTTGCCCTCGCCGACCTTTCCCAAATTCTCTTCAGCCTCAACGAATTCATCTATCTCCCATGAACGAATCCGACTTTTACACTCGACGTCATTGGCTCCAAACCGCCGGAGCCGGATTTGGCAGCCTCGGCCTCACCACCCTCCTCGCCCAGGAAGGCCTTCTTGGCACCGATGCCTCCGACCCCCTCGCCGCCAAAAAAGGTCACTTTCCCGGCAAGGCCAAGTCCGTCATCTGGCTCTTCATCAATGGCGGCCCCAGCCAGGTCGACACCTGGGACTACAAACCGGAGCTCGAAAAAATGGACGGCAAGGAACTCGCCGGCTTCGACAAGAAGACCGGCTTCTTCGCCAATGCCGTCGGCCCCCTGATGAAGTCTCCCTTCGAATTCACCCCGCGCGGCCAATGCGGCAAAATGGTTTCCTCGATCTTTCCCAAGCTCGGTGAACACGTTGACAAAATGGCCTTCATCCACTCCGGCCACACCGAGTCAAACAACCACAGCCCCGCCCTCTTCATGATGAACAGCGGGCAACCCCGCATGGGCCTTCCCTGCGTCGGCTCTTGGGCCACCTACGGACTGGGCAGCGAAAGCCGCGACCTCCCCGCCTTCGTCGTCATGTCCGACCCCCTCAACCGCGGGCTCCCCAAAGGCCACGCCGCCAACTGGGGTGCCGGCTTCCTCCCAAGCGTCTATCAAGGCACCTGGCTCAAGCCCAAAGGCGACCCCATCGAAAACCTCAAACGCCCCGCCCACATGAACGACGGCCAGCAGCTCCGTCAACTCGCCCTCCTGAAAAAACTCAACGGGCAACACATCGAAACCCGCCCCGGCGACGTCGAACTCGAAGCCCGCATCAAAAGCTTCGAGCTTGCCTACCGCATGCAGACCGCCGCGCCCGAAGCCTTCGACATCAACCTCGAGCCCGAGCACATCAAGAAGCTCTACGGCGTCGGCGAAAAACGTTGCGACCACTTCGCCCGCCAATGCCTCACCGCCCGCCGCATGGTCGAGCGCGGCGTCCGCTTCGTGCAAATTTACTCCGGCGGCATGGAAAACCAACGCAGCTGGGACGGCCACAGTGACATCAAAGGAAACCACAGCCAATTCGCGGGCGAGACCGACACCCCCATCGCCGGACTTCTCACCGATCTCGAACAACGCGGCCTCCTCGATGACACCCTCGTCATCTGGGGCGGCGAGTTCGGACGACTCCCCCTCTCTCAAAAATCCGCAAAACCGGGCCGTGACCACAACCCCCATTGCTTCACCACCTGGATGGCCGGCGGAGGCATCAAGGGCGGCGTCAGCTACGGCGAGTCCGATGAAATCGGCCACCACGCCGCCGTCGACAAAGCGCACGTCAACGACATCCACGCCACCATCCTCAACCAACTCGGCTTCGATCACGAAAAACTCACCTACACTTACAACGGCCGCCGCTTCCGCCTCACCGACGTCGGCGGCAAAGTCATCAAACCCATCCTGGCCTGAGTTGGAAACTCTCCCTTCGCCCGGCGTTATCCCTTCTTCAATCGCAACTCCTTAAACTCCACGATCATTCCCTTGTCGTGGAGTTGCAGGGCCAAAAAGCCACTCGTCAACTGCTTGCCCTCCAAGCCATCCCGAAACTCCGAGGCCAGCTTTCCATTGATCCAAAATTGAAAGCGGTTTCCCTTCGCCAAAATCCGGCAGGCGTTCCAATCTCCTTTCTTGATCTCCTCCGTTGTGAGCGCACCTTTGATCTTCGCGCTCGTCCCCTTGCCTTTCTCATCAATCACTAAACGGGTCCCTCTGGGGCAAGGAAACTCGGCCCGACTTCCCTTCCCGAAATGAAAATCCCACGCGCCCAAAACGCCGGCGCCAATTCCAACATGTCCAAAGTCGGCATGATATCCTTCAAAGGGACGTTTACCGGTCTTGTCCACGCGCGACCGGATCTCCACCCCTGAATTCCCCTTCGTCACCATGCGATAGCTGAATCGCAGCTCAAAATCCTCCAAAGCCTCGTCCCCCGAATAGACCAGGTAAGCCAGCCGGTCCTCTTTCCCTTCTCCCCGGATCACCCCGTCCTTCACCGTCCAGGCACTCGCCGCTCCCTTCGGAGCCTCCCGCCAGTTCGCCAACGATTTCCCATCGAAGATCGGGGTAAACCCCTCCTCCGCAAACGAGGTCGCGATCAGCAGCACCCACAGAACAAAGATCTTTCTCACTTGTTTTTTCATCACTCTCCTACCTTAACTCTCACAAATTCCCTCTCTCCATTCCTCCCGGTCTCCAGTCGACCGACTCCGTCACCTTGATCGACAAAATCCGCATTCGTATCGATTTCCCAATTTTCCAAATCAACACTCTTCTCAAGGAGATAGCTCCGTCCCCCGGCAAAGAAAAACCTCACCATGAGCATCTCTGCGCTCACCTCCAGACCAATCAAGTCAAACACCTTGGGATCGCTTCCTGCCCGAAGTTCCTCGGCGTTGCTCCGCCCGTCTCCATCAAAATCTCCATCTCCTGTTTGATCGAGATTCCCGAAAAACGAGGCCTCCAGTGTATCTGACATGCCATCCTGATCGACATCGGATTTCGAATCAGCGGAGAAGTTGTCGAAAGTCACGTCCACCGTGCCATCGGCGATGCCCGCACTCCCAAAAAGCCCGGTCGATCCTTCAGGATAAAAATCATCAAATCCCGACATCGTTCCGATGGGGGCCGTCAAATCAGCCACCTCAAAAAACTCCACCAGGAACTGCCCCTGATACCCGTGAAAGACCATTCGGTAGTCTTTCGCGGCATCCAAAGACACCTCCACGGTCTCCAAAATAGACGGTTGTTCGCCATCCACCCGCGACAAATACGCGATCCCTTCATCCGTATCGATGGTCGCTGAGTATCCGTTCAAAGTTCCCAGACCGGGCGAGGTCACCCTTGCCAAAATCCCGATATCCTGCTCAAGAGCCGCATTTACCGCCACGATGTCCACTGACACCCGAAATGCCGTGTGATCAACATCCTCCCGCAGCGCTCCGGATCGTCCCTGCCCCAATGCGCCCGGATCCGGCGAAGTCCCGGCCTGAACCCGATAAGAATTTCCACCGGGAAAAGAAAAAGTCGCTGATCCTCCAAATTCCGCCAGCGGATTCAAGCGCGTCCATCCGGCGTCATCACCATCATCAAAATCATCGACCACCTGCCCCAAACCGGTTGCCCCAAGAAACACCCATCCAAAAACACTCCATCTAAGAGAACAAAAATTCATAATTTCAAAAATCAGCCTTCAGTAAGAAGCGTTGCGATCCTCCCGTCAAACTCATTTCCGACCGCCTTCCGGAAACCCACAGGCTCGAAAACGACTCAAACCTACCCCTTTTTGGGCCTTTCTCGACGCCCTTCTTCTTTGACATCACCGCCCCGTCTGCAAGCCTATCACCCAATGAAAAAGAGTCTTCTCACGGCCCTCGCCATCCTTGCTCCTCTTTCGCTTCACGCGCAGGAGGCCAAACCAACTTCCGTTCCGATTGAGGAAAGTAAAACCTCGCTCCTCTCCCGCGTCCCAAACACGCTGGTTCAGCACGATCCGCAGACCAACTTCCGGCTCTTCCTTCGCTACTCGTCTGACAAAAACATCACCCTGAAGTTCGGCGATCACCCGGTCGAACTCCCTGCGGGCGAAAAGGCCACCGCCGACCTCACCTTCGAGCACCTTCCAAATTCCCCCGCTCTCATTCACCTCACCACCTCGGGTGACCCGACCACCAAGCGCATCGAGGTTCCCAAGTCCACCGTGACTGATGGCAAGGCCGCTTTCAAACCCCTCCCCGGAAAAGACTTCCCCATGGACAGGGCCTTCACCTTGATGGCCCGCTTTCAAACCACCTCGAAAAACGGCACCCTCGCCGCCATCGCCCCGGCCCAGGGAAAGTGGGCCGAAGGAGGCAAGACCCTCTATTTCAAAGGCGGCAAACTCCACTACGATGTTGGCTGGGAAGGTGCCATCAGCGGAGGTGGTAAAATCAATGACGGCAAGGAACACCTCGCTGTTCTCGTCGCCAATGACGACGGTGGGGTTCAACTTTACCTCGACGGAAAAGAAGTCGGAGCAAGCGACGACCTCACCTCGAACGATCACAAAGACCACGTCTTCAAAATTGGCTCCACCGCATCCGACTTTGGTGGGGATTTCAAGGAAGGTTCGATCGCCCAGGTTCTCTTCTGGAAACGGGACCTCTCCGCCAAGGAAATCAAGACCGCGTCCGAAAAGAAAATCATCGAACTCAACACTCCTGATTTCCACTGGAAGAACCCCGGCGCCGCACCGACCAACAAAGCAGAACTCGTCAACACCTCCATCCACCCCGGATACGGCACCACCGTCTCTCTTGCCAAAGCCGAGGGCCTCACACTCCACGAAGCCTGGATCCAGTCGCTTGAAATCTCCAGCCATCAGGACATCGTCAAAAACCGGGGCGCCGACTCCTTCAAACGAGGCCGCGAAATCTACAACCAGCTCTGCATCACCTGCCACGGCAACGAGAAGATCGAAGGCTCCATCCCGATCGCCCTCAAATTCCACGAAGGAAAATTCAAGAACGGCTCCGATCCCTCCCGCATGCACCAGACCCTCACCAAGGGCTACGGCATGATGATGCCCATGCCCCAATTCTCGACCCGGCAGAAGTACGACGTCATCCACTACATCCGTGAAGAATTCCTCAAAAAGCACAACCCCTCACAACTCAGCAAGGTCGACGAGACCTACCTCGCCTCCCTTCCACGTGGAATGTCACAAATGGAGGAAAAGGAATCCAAGAAGACTCCTCCCCCTTACAAACAGATGGACTTCGGAAATTACCTTTTCTGGACCTACCAAATCGAACCCGGACCGCTTGATACAGACGTCAACATTGCCCAAAAAGGCCTCGCCATCCGCCTCGACGAGGGCCCCGGCGGCATCTCAAAGGGCAAGGCTTGGGCCGTCTACGATCACGACACCATGCGCCTCGCCGCGGTCTACACCGGCGATCAATTTGTCGACTGGCGTGGCATCGCCTTCGATGGCTCCCACGGAACCCACACCTCCATCGTCGGAGAACGCATCCTCGTCAACGACGACAAACCCGGCTGGGCCCACCCCGAAACCGGATCCTGGGACCCCATCCGGGTGACCGGAAAAGACGGACGTAAGTTCGGCCCGCTTCCGAAGGACTGGGTAAAATTTGAGGGCTTGCAAACGACAACAGCTGGACCACTTCTGACTTACAAAATTGGAAAAACCACGGTCAAAGAAGCCATCACCATCAGATCAAAAGGTGGATTTCGGCGAACGCTCTGGATTGCGCCCAACAAAGACGTCCTCAAAGTCAAACTCAGCTCTCACGATGGACCTTCTCCTTCCGCTGATTTCATTGTCGAAGATGGCGCTCTTTGCCTCGAAATTAAAGCTTCGAGAGAGCCACAAACAGTTTCACTGATCATTCATCCGGATGGAAACATCTCCGTTGAACCTGTCCCCTTCGAACCTTCACTCCCGGATCCTGCGGCAAAATCCCCACCCACCATCGTCACCACCAAAATCCAACGCGGTGACGAATCCGGGGCCTTTGCAGTCGATACCCTCACCGTCCCGGTCGCCAACCTCAATCCGCACCATTCCTGGATGCGCACCAGTGGATTCGACTTCTACCCCGATGGCAAACGCGCCGCTGTTTGCACCTGGATGGGTGATGTTTGGATCGTCGAAGGCATCGATCAACTCGAAGGAACCCTCATCTGGAAGCGCATCTGCTCCGGCCTCTTCCAACCGCTCGGCCTCAAGATCATCAATGACAAAATCCATGTCACCTGCCGCGATCAACTCGCCAAGCTCCACGACACCAACGGCGACGAAACCATCGACCGCATCGAGTGCTTCAACAACGACCACCAGGTCACCGAGCACTTCCACGAATTCGCGATGGGCTTGCAAACCGACGACAAGGGCAACTTCTACTACGCCAAGTCGGCCCGCCACGCCAAGGACTCCCTCGTCCCCCATCACGGCACTCTTCTCCGCATCTCGCCCGATGGATATAAAACCGACATCCTCGCCACCGGCTTCCGCGCCGCGAACGGCGTCTGCCTCAATCCAGACGGGACCTTCATCGTCACCGACCAGGAAGGCCATTGGAACCCCAAGAACCGCATCAACTGGGTCAACGGCGACGGCCCCACCGAGTTCTTCGGCAACATCTACGGTTACTCCCCCGTCACCGACACCGCCGACTCCGCGATGAAAAATCCCCTCTGCTGGATCACCAACAGCTTCGACCGCTCCCCTTCCGAACTCCTCTGGGTTCCCAAGGATGCCAAGTGGGGCGCCCTCAACGGCCAGCTTCTCAACCTCAGTTACGGCTACGGAAAAATCTACGTCGTCCCGCACGAAACGATCGGCGAGCAGCGCCAGGGGGGACTTTGCGAACTTCCGCTCAAGCAATTCCCCACCGGCATCATGCGCGGACGCTTCCATCCCGGCGACGGCCAACTCTACGGCTGCGGCATGTTCGCCTGGGCCGGCAGCCAACGGAAAGCCGGCGGCTTCTACCGCATCAGGAAGACCGGGCAGCCCGCCAACCTTCCCACCAAAATCAATGCCACCAAATCCGGCGTCACCCTCACCCTCTCCGACCCCGTCGATGCCGGGTCCATCGAGCCTGACGCCTTCCGCATCAAAGCCTGGGACCTCAAGCGAACCAGAAACTACGGTTCCAAACACTACAACGAGCGCGAGTGGAAAATAACCAAAGCCGTCCTCAACGGAAACAAAGTCACCCTCACCATCCCCGACCTTGAACCCACCTGGGGCATGTCCATCGAGATGAAATTGACCGGAAAAAACGGCGAAAAATTCACCCGCCTGATCCACAACTCCATCTTCGAACTCCCGGAGTAACCTTTCCCCGCTGACAGCCTCAACGAGGCCAACCATCGCAGCCCCGGGTAACGCCCGGGGTCGCGGAAACACGCGAGTCAGAGAGCCCTGAACCGGGCGATTCAATCATTCGATCAACTCATCGCATCCGCATTGCGATTCACCTTTCACCTCACTCCTTTCATGAAAATTTCCACCTCCCTCTTCATCCCGGCACTCTCGCTCCTTTGCGGTCTTCAAGGCTTTGCAGACAGCGAAGCAAAACTCGTCGTAGACCCCGACACCGGGATCACCTTGCGGGAAGGATTTGACGCCGAGCTTCTCTACCGCATTCCCGCCGAGCAAGGCTCCTGGGTTGCCATGACTTTCGATCCCAAGGGCCGCCTCATTGTTTCCGATCAAGATGACAAGGGCGTCTTTCGCGTCACTCTTCCGACGAAAGAATCTCCGATCTCCGTCGAAGCTCTCAAAGGATTTCCCTACGACCCCATCAACTGGGGCAAGCGACGGGTCGGCGGCGCGCTCGGCTTCCTCCACGCTTTCGACAGCCTCTACATGGTGACGATGAAGGGCCTTTTCCGGATTCGCGACACCGATGGCGACGACACTTACGATGAGTTCAAGCTCCTCAAAAAACTGCAACCAGGCTACGAGCATTCGGCTCACAACATCATCAAAACCGAGGACGGTAAGGGCCTCTATCTCGTCAGCGGAAACTACGGAACCATTCCCAAAGGCGTCCCCTCCCTCCAACCACCCGTCTGGGCCAAGGACTCACTCCTCCCCGCCATGCCCGACCAGATGGGCCACGCCGTTTCAATTAAAGTGCCCGCCGGATGGGTCAGCCGCATCTCTCCCGACGGCAGCGAATGGTCCATGATCGCGTCGGGCTTTCGCAATCCCGTCGATCTCGCCATCAACCGCGAAGGCGAGCTCTTCACCTTTGATTCCGACCTCGAGTTCGATGTCGGGAGCCCCTGGTATCGCCCCACCCGGGTCTGCCACGTCACCTCCGCCGGCGAATTCGGCTGGCGCAATGGCTCCGCGAAGTGGCCCGAATATTCTGCCGACAGCAATGGCGCCGTCATCAACGTCGGCCCCGGCTCGCCGACCGGCATCAGCTTCGGACACCATTCAAACTTCCCCGCGATTTACCAAGACAAGCTCTTCGTCTGCGATTGGACTTTTGGAACTCTCTACACCGTCAACCTTGAAGAAAAAGGCTCCAGCTACACCGGCACCAAGGAAGAATTCCTGCACGGCAATCCGCTCAACATCACCGCGATGCGCTTCGGCCCCGATGGCCACATGTATTTCCTGACCGGAGGCCGCAACACCGACTCCAAGCTCTACCGCATCCGCTACACCGGCGAGCCCTCCAGCGGTAAGGTGCGATCGATCACCGCAAATCAACCCCTCCGGGATCTGCGCCACTCTTTGGAAAAAATCCACGGCAACAACAAAGGTGGAGCCGAAGCCATCGCAACCGCGTGGCCGCACCTCGGACACGAAGACCGAAACATCCGCTACGCCGCCCGCCTCGCCATCGAGAACCAAGACCTCGCTCTTTGGCAGGAACGTGTTTTGGCAGAAGACCATCCACGCCGTGCCATCTACGGAACCATCGCCCTTTGCCGCCACGGGACCCCTTCACTCTCCGGGAAGGTCGTGGAAAAACTCGCTTCAATTCCATTCGCCTCGCTCAGCACCGATGACCGTCTCGCTCTCCTGCGGGCTTACTCGCTTTGCTCCATTCGTCTCGAGAAACCCACGCCGGCCAAGATTGAAAAAATCATCGCCCATCTCGATCCGCACTACCCCGCCAAAGACGACCTCACCAACGCCGAGCTCTGCCGCGTGCTAAGCTACCTCGACGCTCCCAAGGTCGTCGCAAAAACCATCGCCCTGATGAAGTCCACGCAGACCAAAACCGTCGCTTACGACAAGGCCATGCTTAAGCGGAGTGGCGAGTATGGTGAGGCCCTCCTCAAGATGATGAGTGACACTCCCAACAGCCGGAACATTCACTACGCCTACGCCCTGCGCCGAGTGAAGAACGGCTGGACCCCTGCCGACCGGAAATACTACTTCGGCTGGCTCAACGAGACCCTTGAAAAAGGTGGCGGCAAAAGCTTCGCCGGATACATCCGCGCGATCCGGCAGGATGCCATCGACCACCTTCCACCGGAAGCCAAGGCTTCGGTCTCATGGCTCCTCGGAGACATCGCGGGCATTGACTTGAACAAGCTCCCCGTCCCAAAAGGACCTCCCGTCGCCTGGACCGTCGACACCGCCATGACGCATTTTGAAAAAGCCCTGCGAGGAAGGAACTTTGAGAACGGGAAGAAGATGTTTTCGGCGGGCCGGTGCGTGGCCTGCCACCGCTTCTCAGGCTCCGGTGGCTACTCCGGACCCGACCTCGGCTCGGTTGGCAACCGCTACTCGATCCGGGACATTTTGGTCGCCATCTGTGAACCCAGCCAATCGATCTCCGAGCAGTATCAAGCCAGCATGATCACCTTGAAGGACGGAGGATCCCTTTACGGCAGACTGATTTACAAAAACGAAAAGGAAATCGCCGTGGCACCCAATCCTTTCAACTTCGGTGACCTTCACAAGAAGCCGGCTGGAGAGGTCGCTAAAATCGAACCTTCCCAGATGTCAATGATGCCCGCCGGCACAATGAGCGGCATGAACAAAGACGAACTCATGGACCTCATCGCCTACCTCATCTCAAGCGGAAACAAAAAGCACGAGGCGTTCACGAAAGAGTAGAATCAATCCCTACTTACGGCTCACGAACCGTGTGCGTCTTGCCAAGCTCCAGCCCTTCAAGCTCCTGCGTCTGACCACTTGGCCAGATCACTTCGACTTTTTCAATGCCACCGGCATCGCCCAGTCCAAAGTAAAGTGGGATCAAGCCATGGGAGAGGTAACCCGTCACTCCGTCGTTTACTTGGGAATAGCTCTTTCCATCTGCAGTCACCTTGACCACCGCGCCCAATCCGTCGCGGTTTGATTGCCTTCCCACCAACTTGATGCCAAGCCAGCGAAGTTGATCGCCTCTCTTTTCACTGAGGTTTGATCGCAAAATCATGGGGCCGTCGTGAAATTCGTTGGTGACAATGTCGAGGTCGCCATCGTTGTCCAAATCCAGAATTGCCGAGCTTCGACTTCCCAAGGCACCCCACAATTCCGTGGGCCCGGTCAACTTCAATTCCTCGACAAACTTGTTGTCGCGATCTTCGCCTTGGGGATCCAATTTAAACCAAGGCTTGGCAGTCTGCCCGCCCCGACGGGGCTCCACTCCGAGGACAAATTCACAATCAGCAAAACGCTTCCCGGCCACGTTCAACAAGAGGCTGTTCACCCCGTAACGGAAGGGAAAGTTCATACTTGAAGTGATAAAAACATCGGTGAAGCCATCGGCATTGAGATCACCGGAGCTCAGCCCCCACGGCCAGTAATTCTCTGCTCCGATCTTGTCGGAAATTTCCTCAAACTTTCCCTCTCCCAGGGAACGATAGAAGGCGTTCCCAAAAATACTCGTCCCTCCGGTGAGCAACATCTCTTCTTCCCATTGAATCTCAGCCTTCTCCTTCTCTTTGGCCGGCCCCACGCCCTGACTCATGTCGGAGTGCATGTCGGTCACAAAGACATCCTGCCGACCGTCGTTATCGAAATCGAAAATCTGAATCCCCATCGCTCCCCATGACGTTTTTGGAAAGACCTGGCGACTGACCTTTTCAAAACGCGCTCCGCCGACATTCCGATAAATTTCATCATGCCCCTGCATCGACAACACGTAGAGGTCCGTCCAGCCGTCACCATCGTAATCAAAGGGCGCGGCATCGCCGGTCCAACTCTCGTCGACGAGTCCGGTCTTCTTGGAAACGTCCTCGAAGCGATTCCCTCCGGCATTTCGGTAAAGGATGCTCTGCTCCTCACGCCCCTTTCCTTCCTTGTGTCCCTCAAAGGCATCGGGAAACCCGACACAGTAACCACCCTCACCCCGCTCATCGGTCGTATACTGCCCCACGTTGCAAAGAAAGAGATCCAGCAAACCATCCTTGTCGTAATCAAAAAAGACTCCGCCGGACGAATGGCCGACATATCCCAGACCAGCCTCACCGGTGAAATCGACGAACTTTCCCCTCCCCTCATTCCGGAAAAAATGATTTCCGCCTTTCACGGTGGTCACAAACAAATCGGGATCGCCATCGTTGTCGGTGTCCGCAAAAGACGCACTGACCCCAATTTTACTGGAAAGCGCAATCGCCGGAGTGGTGATATTCTCAAATTTTCCTCCTCCCAAATTCCGCCACAGTTCGTTTGAGCCGATTTGCGTTGGGAAATAGAGATCGAGCAAGCCGTCCCCATCAACATCGGCAACCGCGATGCCATTCCCGTGATCGTAGTGGACTGCTTTATAAAGCTTCCCGGCATCATCCACGATGCCGTTTTTGAAAGTGATCCCGGTGGACTCCACGACGTCCTCAAACTTGAAATCGTGGAAGGCTTCCAAACGCCGGGAACTTGCCTCCTGAAGCAATTTACGGCTCTTCATCCAGGGCGGATTCTCGATCTCCGCCGGATGAAAGACCTTCTGATAGGTTTTCGTCTCCTTGGCCTCGGGAACCGTCTCATCAAGAAGCTTCTGCAAATCTACCACCAGCAACCCGCGCCCCTCCGCGGACAAACCATCATAAATCCCACGCACCCGTCCCTGCCGGTCGACCAAGGCAAAGTTCGAACTGTGAAGAATGGGCATTTTGCTATTCCTGGCATCCTCGGCGACCTCGAACTTGAATCCATTGGCACTCAGGTTCCACAAATCGCCCCTCTCGCCGGTGAGAAATTTCCATCGTCCAGGAATCGCGCCATGCTTTTTCCCATACTCCGCTAAAACCGCCAGGGTGTCATGTTCCGGATCAACGGTAAAAGTCACCAGCTGCAAATCCTTGGCGTCTTTGAATTGGGATTGGAGCTTCGCTTTTTCAGCGGTCTGCATGGGACAGGTGGAAGCGCAGCGCGTGAAGATAAAGTCCGCGACCCACACCTTTCCCCGGAGATCCTTCGACCCAAAATTCTTGTCAGTTTCATCCGTAAGCGAAAAATCCGGCAAAGCCGAGAGGACAGGCAGGTCGGTCGTTTCTTCACTCATTGCTTCCGAATCAACAGTTGCAGAAACTTCCTCCGAATCCCGGCACCCGGCTAAGAAAAGTAAAAAGAGGCCAACAATGGGGCAGCGCAAGTTCTCGACGTCAAGATCACCGGCCTCGATGCAAATATAAACTACAACATCCAGCTCCTATTTAATGAAGGGGCCGATCGCGACCGTCGCTTCGACATTGCCGTCAATGGTCTTCTCGCTGTTGACGACATGTCCTCGGAGGGTGATGACGGCGTATGGGGCCCCGACAACAGCTTTGCCTATTCGGGTGACTTCAATTCCAGCGTCGACGGCACGCTCAGCATTATCCTCGGGGCCGAGCCACTTCCGCTCGACCCCAACAACACCCCACCAGCAGGGGCGGACAGCAACGCCATCCTGCAGGCCGTTATTGTTCACACCGCCGCCCCCCCCTCACCAGCAGACGATATCACCCTTGATCCGAGTGAGTTCCCTGCCGGCGTTCCGATCGGCACGACGGTTGGGACCCTCACCTCTTCCGACCCGAACGGAGGCTCCCATACTTACAGTCTCGTTGCAGGAGCAGGCGACACCGACAACGCAAAATTCCAGCTCGACAGCGACAAACTCGAAACCGCTGCAAATTTCTCTGCACTTGGAGGGACAGATCTCTCCGTGAGAGTCCGCAGCACCGACGAAGGAGCACTCTCTTTTGAAAAAATTATCACAGTGACGGTAAGCGCCGACGGCGACGATGACGGCCTGCAGGATGCTTGGGAACTCATGTTTGGCAGCCTCGCTGACTTCACCGGCCTGGTCAACGGACCGGGACCCGGTGCCGGCACCGGAGACTTCGACGACGATGGGTCCCCGGATCTCGACGAGTTCACCAATGGCACCGCTCCGAACGACGATGACAGTGATGATGATGGCTTAAACGACGGAGAAGAAGACGATGCTGGAACAAATCCTCTGGATGAAGACACCGATGAAGATGGACTTAAAGACGGCGAGGAAGCCACCCATGAATCAGACCCTCTTTTGTCCGACACCGATGGCGACACCCTCCTCGACGGGGCCGAAGTCGATGCTGGAACAGACCCAACGAAAAAGGACTCTGATGAGGACGGGATCGACGACAACCTCGACCCCGCTCCATTAGATCCTAACATCAATTCCTTCACCGAGGTCATCGTCGGTGAGATCATCGAGTTCTCAGGACCAGATGACCTCAACCTCGATCCCGCATCAACTGTCATTGCCGTGAACGTCAACGGAGATTTTGATCTCGAGGTCAATGGCGTGACGTTTTTAGAGGATGTCTCGGGAGGCGGAACAGCCACCAGCGACGGCGGCGTCACCGTGACCACCACCGCTGACAACGCGATCCCCGGCTGGGCCACTCCTCCGCAATTCACCGGTGGAGACGCAACCTCAACCGACAATCTTGGAATCATCATGCAGAGTATTCGTTGGAATCCGGCACCCGGCCCGGTTACCGTCGACATTTCAGGCCTTAATCCAGGAGCGACCTACCAAATCCAACTCCTTACCAACGAAGGTGGTGATCGAAACCGCCATTGGGACATCGCAGTCGAAGACGAGCTTGTCGTTGACAACTACACCTCGGAGGGACGGGAAAGCATCGGCATTTGGACGCCTAACAACAGCTTCGCCTACGTGGGTGAGTTTGAAGCCCCCGCCGACGGAATCCTCAATATTCTGATGCAACAGCAAATCGGAGGCATCGAACCTCGCGGGGCTGACAACAACCCCATTCTGCAAGGAGTCATCGTCACTGAGACCGGTCCCGGCACTCCTTTTGTCATTACCAATCTCGACTACGATCCTACCACCGGAACCTCCATCCTTACCTGGAATTCAAAGCCCGGCGCGAATTATATCCTCGAATTCTCCACCACCTTGCTCGCGCCATGGATTGAAGTCGATGATAGCATCCCGAGCCAAGGTGAGACCACCACCTTTCAAGATCCGATCAAACAAACCGGACCCGTTGGATTCTATCGGGTCACGCGGGCTCAATAAAACAACCCAAAAGAGACCGCATACCCACTGGTGGTCTTCCTCTTCCGAATGACCTTCTCGCTTAGCCGTGCTCTTATACCGTTTCTTTTCATTCTGACTTCCCTCTCCGCAGGAGCAGACACTATCGTCAACGTCGGAGAAATCCGCGAATTCAACGGACCCGATGATCTGGAACTGGATCCTTCCAGAATAGTCGTGGCCATCGATGTCTTTGGCGACAGCGATCGCATGGTCAATGGAGTCCTTTTCGAAACCGACAAATCTCCGCCAGCAAACGTGACGGTCACTGCCGTCAACTCAATCAACGGATGGACCAGTCGTCCCACGTATGCAGGTGCCGACTCGACTTCCGTAGATAACCTCGAATTGATCATGCAGGATATCCGCTGGTCGCCTGCGCCCGCTGGAATTTCTCTGGAGGTCGCGGGGCTCAATCCCGGAGTGGAATACGAACTCCAAATGCTCTTTAGCGAGGGCGGGAACAGAGACCGGCGCTGGGATATCGGGATTGAGGGAGAACTTGCTGTCGATGACTTTTCCTCGGAAGGCGAAGGGGCCTGGAATCCCAACAATGGCTTCGCCTACATCGCTCCGTTTAGTCTCGCGGCAGGCGACACCACCCTCAACGTCGAACTCAAACAACACCTCGGGGGGCAGGCCGCGATGGGATCTGACAACAATCCCATCCTGCAGGCCTTCACAGTCACCGAAATCACCGTTCCTCCCACTCCCGAGTCTCTCGCGCTTTCCCCGCTTGAATTCTTCGCCACTCAATCAGCCCCAATTGGCAACTTCACCACCGTCGATTTGAAGCGCAGCGCCATCCACGTCTATTCGCTGGCTGCCGGAGGAACCGACAATGACAAATTTACCATCAGCGACAATCAACTGGCCCCGGATGAACTCTATGATTTCTCCGGACATGCCCCGGGTTCCACTTTCGCGGTCAAAGTCCGGACCACTGATGCCGATGACCCGACCCGGTTTCAGGAAGAGGACTTCATCCTCACTCTGGTCCAACCCATCGCCCCGGACGACCTCTTCCTCAGTGCCACATCCATCAGCTCCGGTGCCATCATTGGCACCCCCGTCGGAGCGCTCACCAGCAGTGATGCCAACCCCATCGATGGTCACACCTACGAACTGGTTCCGGGAGCCGGAGACACCGACAATTCCCGCTTCTCCATCGTCGGCGATACCTTGGAAGTTGCCGCATCGATTCCAGGTGCCCAAGCCGAAATCTCCATTCGAATCCGTAGTACCGACCGCTCGGGCCTGAGTATCGCAAAAAGCTTCACCCTTGCCGTCACCGATCCCTCTCTGCGCATCAACGAAGTTGTCGCCAGCAACGGAAGTTCACTGCTCGACGAAGACAATTCCGCCAGCGATTGGATTGAAATCTTTAACGAACAAGCCGGCTCGGCCAGCCTCAACGGCTGGTATCTCAGTGATGACGTGGACAACCTAACCAAATGGACCTTTCCCGCCGTGAGCATCGGGCCCAACGAGTTCCTGGTTGTCTTCGCCTCCGCGAAAGACCGAAGCCCGACCGATGGCAGTAATCTTCACACAAATTTCCAACTCTCCGGCGGCGGCGAAACTCTCTTCCTTGTCAAACCGGATGGTTTCACCATCGCAAGCCAGCTTGAGTTCCCCGAGGTCTATCCCGATGTTTCCTACGGACAGGACGGAACCAACAACGAGCTCGGTTTTTTACAAAGCGCCACCCCCGGCACCGCCAACAGCAGCATTGCCGCCAACGTCAGAAACGAAGTCACCTTCTCGCAAGGGCGCGGGCTCTACGACGCCGCCTTCCAACTGGAACTCACCGCGACCGTTCCCGGATCAACGATCCGCTACACCACCAATGGCCAGAAGCCGACCGCTTCCAGTGGCTCCATCTATAACGGTCCCGTTAATGTCACTCCGGAAACCGGAACCAGCACCCGGGGAACCCGCCGCATCAGGGCCATCGCCGTGCACCCGGCGGCCGCCCTTTCTCCGGTCGCAACCCACACCTACCTTTGGGTCAATGGCGTCACCAATGAACAAACCGATGGCATCCTTGGACAATCAGTCTTCAGAGCTGCCATTAAAAATCATGCCACTTACGGCCCGGAAATGGACGATGGCCTCCTCGCTTTGCCCGTCGTTTCAATCGTCAAGTCAGGCGGCGTCAGCTCCACCGAACAAGAAATGTCGATGGAGCTCATCAGCAATGATGGCAGCGAACCGGGCTTCCAGATCGACGCCGGAGTCAAGATCGTCGGAGGGGCCAGTGTCGGTTCCGCCAAGAACAACTGGCGCTGCTACTTCCGCAGTGAATACGGCTCCTCCAAGCTCCGCTACCCGGTCTTTGCCAAGGAACCCTACAGCACCCAGACCGACAACGATGAGTTCGATCTCCTCCAATTGCGTGGCGGCTCCCACGACAACTTCTATTGGATGGCTCTTCCCACCAACCAATCAAACGGAGCCTACCGCCCTGGCGATGCCCTCTACGTTCGCAATCGCTGGGTCAGTGACATGGAAATGATCATGGGCCACACCTCTCTGCACGGTCGCTACGTCCACTGCTACTTTAATGGCACCTATCACGGGCTCTACCACCTGCACGAGCGCCCCATGCACCACTACATGGACAAGTATTTCGGAGGTGATGCAGAAGACTACCACTATACCAACTCCGGCCGCACCGGCAGTGATCACGGCGACGGTGATGTTTGGAGCAACGCCTGGAACAGCGTCAAATCGGCCGCCTCCGCGGGTGGCCAGGCTTCAAAGGACTGGATCGACTGGGAAAGCCTCGCCGACAACCAGCTCCTTTATTTCTACTGTGGAAACGATTGGGACTGGACGACCCAGCACAACTGGATGGCCGCCGGTCCCAAAAATCCCGGCGAAGGCGGGTGGCAGTTCTATTCATGGGATTGCGACGTCATGCTCTACGATGTCATTGCCAATAATCTTGATCAAAATGCTCCCGACGGCGTCTTCAGATCATTAATGCGCGACGATGACTTCCAGGTCTACTTCCGTGATCGCGTTTACAAATACTGCTTCCACGAAGGCCTCCTTACCCCGGGTGGAGCCACCCCTTCCTTTGAATACCGCATGAACGAGATCAGCTCGGCTCTCGTTCCCGAAACAGCGCGCTGGCAACCAAGCAGGGCCGACAGCCTTCCCTGGGACCGTGATGGCGAGTGGCAGGACGAATGGGACTATGTCACTGACACCTATTTCGCACAACGCACGGGCATCCTTCTAAACCAACTCAGAAGCCGTGGATGGTATCCCGTCGAAGCCCCCGAATTTGAACCTCACGGAGGAGAAATCGAGGCGGGCTTTTCACCCGTCGTCACCTCGGGACCCGGGACCGTTTACATCACCACCGACGGCAGCGACCCACGCCTTCCCGGCGGCACGATCAACCCCAATGCCATTTCCGTGAATGGCAGCGAAGTGTCCGCCACCCTGGTCAACAAGGAGGAAACCTGGTCCTACCTCGACGATGGCTCGGATCAGGGAACCGCTTGGCAGGCGCCGGGATTTGATGATTCCTCCTGGGCCACCGGCCAAGCCGAACTTGGATACGGAGATGGCCCCGGGGGAGCCGAAGGCACCGAGGTGGGATTCGGAGGAAACCTTGCCAACAAATTCATCACGACCTACTTCCGGAAAAAATTCACCGCCACTGATGTCGCCGACATCACCGGCCTGCAGCTTGGTCTGCGCCGTGACGACGGAGCAGTCGTCTACCTCAATGGCACCGAAGTTTGGCGCAACGGCATGCCCGACGTCGAAGTCATCGGACACACCACCCTCGCAAGCAATGGAGCCGGCGGAACCGACGAATCAATCTTCCATCAGAAAAACGACATCCTGACATCTCTCCTCGTCGAAGGAACCAACACCATCGCCGTCGAAGTTCATCAAAACTCCCCTACGAGCTCGGACATCAGCTTTGATCTCGAACTTCACGTGACAAAGCCCAGCGACCCTTCCCAGCTTTCTCTCGATGAAAGCACTTTAGTCCGGGCACGCGTCCTCTCAGACAACGAATGGTCCCCCGTCAATTCGGTTCGCTACCTTGTGGGAACTCCCGCGAGTTCCAGCAATCTCGTCGTCAGCGAATTCAGCTATCGTCCCGCAAAGCCCAGTGCCGCCGAAGACCCCGGAAGCCTCTACTCCCGGACCGATTTCGAATTTATCGAATTCAAAAATATCTCCAACGGGCCAATCCACCTCGATGGAGTTCGCTTAACCGATGGTGTCGATTTTGATTTCTCCGAAGCCCTCAACTTCAGCATTCCAGCCGGTGAAACCCTCCTCATCGTCGAAAACCAAGCGGCCTTCTTCGCCAGATACCCGGGAGTTTCAGCAGAAAAAATCGCAGGCGAATACAGCGGCAACCTGAGCAACGACGGAGAACGCGTCGAAATCCTCGCATCCGATGATTCCGTCATCCAAGCCTTCACCTACAATGACCAGCTGCCCTGGCCCACTGCGGCTGACGGCGGCGGTTTCTCCCTCGAGCTGATCGAACCCACCACCGGCCCCGATCACGACGTGGGTGGAAACTGGCGGGCCTCACGGGGAGTCCACGGCACTCCGGCCGACCTCGTTTCACCCATGGATTTTGCGACCTGGCAGAACTGGATCTTTAACGACGAAGAACTCGCCAACCCGGCGATCTCCGGACCAAACGCCGACCCCGATGGCGATGGCTGGAGCAACTTCGCCGAATTCGCCCTGGGCCTCGCTCCCGAAGATTCTTTTGATCCACCAAACCTCATCCGCGCCACCACCGAGACCGAGGAAGGAATAGACTACCTCGCTGTCGAATTCGAAGCATGGTCGGGCGCAGTCGGCGTCACCACCACCCTCCAGGTCGGCCCCAACCTCACCAGTTGGTCTGACACCGGGGTTGAAGTTTTGCCGTCCACCGACAACGGCGACGGCACCACCACTCGCAAATTCCGATCCCCCTCTCCCATCGGGAGCACTTCCAAGGAATTCATCCGCCTCCGATTTTCCAACTGAGGACGAGCCCGATCCCAAAGGTTCTCTCCAACGACTACTCCCAGCCTTTGGGAAGAACCTTCGCTCTCACCACCTCTACCTGGGTTTTTTTTTCCACGCGGAGCGCATGAACTTCACGGGTCTCCTCTGGTGTCCCGAAGTTGCGGGTAAATTCAATCTCAGCGGTCGCCGTGCTCAAGCTATCGTCGTTCCAGGCGCCGTAGAAACGGGCCGCAAAGTGATAGGTTCCCGGGATGAGTCCCTGCAGGGCCCAACCTTCCGGGCCATAGCCTCGGAAGACATTCCCCGACCACCAACTTCCGGAGTGTCTCTCCATCAACATGGACCCGGGCATCCAGGCACCGGTAGGCTCGCGAATAATGAGGCTCAGATGATCGTTATTTGGACCGTTGCCGCCTTCTGCGAGGAGGAATTCACTTCCAATTCGCCGATTCCCAAGGGACCAGCCCGCCAAACCGGTCAAAATCCACCCCTTTTCGCTCAAGCGCTTAAGCGCCCCCATGGTATCTCCTTGAAACGGAAGATGATAAAAGTTAGGTCTCAAGCTTCGTAGAATTCACTCTACCGCCGTTTCTTCTTTCGAAGATCGCGCGCGAGTGTCTCCAGCCCGACCCGACCTGACTCCATGCTTCACCGTTTCCTTGTCCCCCTCTCCTGCCTTGCCGGATTTTTCCCAGCCACTCTTGCTGCTGAAGAAATCAACAAGCCAATCAGTTACTATCAGGACATCCGCCCCATTTTCCAGGCGAACTGCGTCGGCTGCCACCAACCCTCAAAGGACAATGGCGACTACGTCATGACCGATTTCAAGCGCCTCCTCGCCGGCGGCGAGGACGCCATCGCGATTGTCCCGGGCAAGCCTGACGAAAGCTATCTCATCGAAGAGATCACGCCGGATTTCGAAGGCAGCGCGGAGATGCCCAAAAAGAAAGATCCCTTGCACAAAACCGAGATTGCGCTGATCAGGACCTGGATCACGGAAGGAGCCTTGGACGACACTCCTGAAAACGCGCGCCAACGTTACGATCAGGACCATCCTCCGGTTTATACCAAACCTCCGATCATCACTTCGCTCGATTACTCTCCCGACGGAACCTTGCTGGCCATTTCGGGCTTCCACGAAGTCCTTCTTCAAAAAGCCGATGGCTCCGGCCCCGTCGCTCGTCTCGTGGGACTTTCGGAGAGAATTGAATCGGTGCGTTTCTCTCCCGATGGCAAAAAACTCGCCGTCACCGGTGGCCTGCCCGGTCGCATGGGCGAAGTCCAGGTCTGGGATGTTGCGACAAAGAAGCTCTCTCTCTCGGCCCCGGTCACCTTCGATACCATCTACGGGGCGGCCTGGTCACCCGATGGAACCAAAATCTCCTTCGGCTGCTCCGACAACACCGTCCGCGCCATCGACGCCAAATCCGGCAAACAAGTTCTCTTCCAGGGTGGCCACAATGGCTGGGTTTTGGACACCGCCTTCAATCCCAAGGGCGATCATGTCATTTCCGTCAGCCGCGACATGACCGCGAAGCTGACCGAATTCGAAACGCAACGCCTCATCGATAATATCACCTCGATCACCCCCAATGCGCTTAAGGGAGGAATGGCTGCGGTCGTCGCGCACCCGACCCGCGACGAAATCGTGGTCGGCGGATCCGACGGAGTTCCCAAGCTCTACCGCATCTTCCGCAACACCGCGCGTAAGATTGGGGACGACGCCAACCTCCTCCTGGAATTTCCTCCTCTGGAAGGACGAATTTTCGCCGTCGACATTTCCAAAGACGCGCGCCGCATCGCCGCTGGCAGCAGCTTGAACGGCAAGGGAGCGATCCACATCTACGAGGTGAATCCTGACGCTAAAATCACGAATGAAATTGCTGAAATCATCAAGAAGCCCACTCACGAGCGAAACGCCGACATGCGCACCAAGCTCCAGAATTACTTCGACGAAAGCGTCAAGACTCTCGCTGCGATCCCGGTTGCGGAATGCGGAATTTTCGCAGTCTCGTTCAATCCCGACGGCTCCCGTCTGGCCGCTTCCGGGGCAGATGGCACCGTTCGAATTCTCGACGCCTCAAACGGCACCATCGTGAAGTCGTTTATTCCGGTCGAAATCACACCCGAGGCCGGAATTGCCAGGATCCAAAACAACGGTGATAGTCTCGACAAGCGCCCGGCACTCGATGCCGAACAAATTCCGGAGGGCCGGACCATCGTAAAACTGAGTGCCTCACAGGAAGGAATCGATCGCATCATTAAGATCGAAAACCCCTATCAATACTCTCAAGTCATCGTCTCCGCCGAGCTCGATTCCGGAGACATCATCGACGTCACCCGCATCGCGGAAAAAAGTGTCGAGGGCAATCATGTCACCATCTCAAACACCGGTGTCGTCCGCGGGGTATCCGATGGCAACTCCAGCATCAGGTTCTCAATCTCCGGAAAGACCACCGCCATCGCCGTCAACGTATCGGGCATGAAAAAGGAATTCATTCCAGCTTGGTCAAAAGACGTCAACCCCGTCATCTCCCGCATGGGTTGCAATACCGGAACATGCCACGGTTCCAAGGACGGCAAGAACGGCTTCAAGCTCTCCCTTCGCGGTTACGATCCTCTTTACGACGTCCGGGCCTTCACCGATGACATCGCCTCCCGCCGGGTCAACCTGGCGTCTCCCGATGACAGTCTGATGCTTCTCAAATCCACCTCCGCGGTCCCGCACGAAGGAGGTCAGGTCACCAAACCTGGCAATGACTACTATGAGATTGTGCGCGCCTGGATTGCCAATGGGGCCAAGCTTGAGAAGAAGCAGACCAAGGCTCTCAAAATCGACGTTTACCCCCTCAATCCCGTCGTTCAGAACATCGGCTCAATGCAGCAAATGCGGGTCATTGCCACCTATCCCAACGGAGAAACGCGCGATGTCACCACCGAAGCCGTTGTCACCAGCGGAAACGGCGAAGTGGCCGAAGCGGTGAAAGGATATCCCGCACTCCTCAAAGTGGTGCGACGTGGCGAAGCGCCCATTCTGGTCCGCTATGAAGGAGCCTACGCCGCCACCACCGTCACCGCGATGGGAGACCGCAGTGGCTTTGCGTGGGCTGATCCACCGAAGTTCAACGAGATCGACAATCTCGTGGCCCAGAAGTGGCGACGCATGAAGACCCTTCCCTCCGAAGTCTGCACCGACCTCGACTTCGTCCGCCGCATCTACCTCGACCTCACCGGCCTCCCGCCAACCGTCGGGCAGGTGAAGTCATTTCTCGCCGACACCCGGCACTCCCAGGTGAAGCGCGACGCCTTGATTGATGACCTCATTGGAAATCCCGAGTTCATCGAATTCTGGACCAACAAGTGGTCCGACATGCTTCAGGTGAATCGCAAATTCCTCGCCCCTGAAGGTGCCAGGATTTTCCGCGCCTGGATCCGCAAGGAAGTCGCCGACAACACACCCTATGACGAATTCGCGCGCAAGGTCATCACCGCGACAGGTTCAAACAAGGAGAACCCTCCCGCCTCGTATTTCAAGATTCTCCGCACCCCGGAGGACACCATGGAAAACACCACCCACCTTTTCCTCGCAACCCGATTCAACTGCAACAAGTGCCACGACCATCCCTTCGAACGATGGACACAGGACAACTACTACGAAATGTCAGCCTTCTTTGCCCAAGTTGGCCTCAAGGCGGATCCCGCCAGCGGAAACGGCAAGATCGGTGGCACCGCCGTCGAGGGAGCAAAGCCACTCTACGAAATCATTTATCAAAAGAACGAGGCCGAGCAAAAACACGAGCGTACCGGCCAGGTGACCGCGCCAAGCTTCCCTTACGAGGCCGAGCACACCGCCAAGAAAGAAGCAAGCCGCCGCGACAATCTCGCCCAGTGGATGACCTCGCCCGACAACCGCTACTTCGCTTCCAGCTACGCCAACCGTGTCTGGGGATACATGATGGGAACCGGCATCATCGAACCACTCGATGACATCCGCGCCGGTAATCCGCCCTCCAACCCGGAGCTTCTCGATTGGCTCTCAAAGTACTTCATCGAGAGTGGCTTCGACGTCCGTGAGCTCATGCGGGTCATTTGCAAATCGCGCACCTACCAACTCTCCATCAAGACCAACAAGTGGAACGAGGACGACACCATCAACTTCTCCCACGCCAAGGCACGCCGCCTTCCTGCCGAAGTCCTTTACGATTCCATCCACGCCGTCACCGGAGCCAGCAGCAAATTCCCCGGCGTTCCCAAGGGCACGCGCGCCTCCTCCCTCCCCGACGTCGGAGTCCGGCTCCCCGATAGTTTCCTCGCCAACTTTGGCCGGCCCGTCCGCGAAAGCTCCTGCGAATGCGAACGCAACAGCGACATGCAGCTCGGGCCGATCATGGCGCTGCTGAGTGGACCTACCGTGGGCGACGCCATTTCCGATCCCGGAAATGCCATCACCAAACTGGCCAAGGAATCAAAAGATGATCGCTCGCTCGTTGAGGGATTATTCTACCGCATCCTTAATCGTCCCCCGACCGAGCCTGAAATCAAAGCCAGCCTCGTGGCATTTCGCGCCGGAATTGATCAGGATCAAGCCACGCTCGAGAAAGCCTTGGCCGACCACTTAAAAACCCGGGACCCCGCCATTGCCAGCGCTGAACAAAAACGCGAGGCAGACCTCGTCGCGGGCAAAGCCACCATCGTGGCTCACGAAAAAGCGATCAAACCCCGCATCGATGCCGCAACGCAAAAGCGCAATGAAGCCATCGCCAAATTTGAGAGCGAAAAGAAGGCCTACGATGCCGCTCTGCCCGCCAAAATCTCAAAATGGGAACAGGAACTCGGTGACAACGCTTCTTTGTGGACCGCCCTTCAACCGACCGAACTCAAATCGACCAACGGAGCCACTCTGACCGTCGGAGCCGATCAATCGGTCATCGCTACCGGCAACAATGGCAAGACCGACTACGTCCTTTCGGCGCCCTCAGACCTCAGCGGCATCACCGCAATTCGTCTCGAAATGCTCACCGATGACAGCCTGCCCGCAAAAGGCCCCGGCCGCCAGGGTGGCAATTTTGTCCTCGGTGAGATCGAACTGGAAATCGCACCGGCTTCGGATCCGACCAAGTTCCAGCGCATCAAGTTCAACTCAGCCATGGCCAGCTTCAGCCAGCAAAACTACGAAGTGGCCAAAGCCATCGATGGCAAGCCCGGTGGCCCCAATGCCGGATGGGCCATTTCTCCGCAGGTCGGCAAGAATCAAACCGCCATCTTCGGAATCGGGCAGCCCATCGGAAACGGCGCTGGCAACATCCTGCGATTCACGCTCAAGCAACCCTTGGACGAAGTTCATACCCTTGGAAAATTCCGGCTTTCGGTCACCACCAAGCAAGGCCCTCTTCCCTTCAGCATCCCTGAAAACATCAAGCAAGCCCTCGCTCTCGCCAAAGAGAAACGGAACGAAAAGCAGACCCAGGAAATCACGAAATACTTCCGGGACAATGATGCCGGCCTGAAGGGGCTCGACCAACGCTTGGCCGAAGCAAAGAAGCCCCTTCCCGCGGATCCAAAACTCACCGAGCTTCGGAATCAATATTCCGCGCTCGAGAAATCTCCCCGGGCCGACCCGAGACATGATTTGCTTCGCAACGACTTCAACCTCAGCACCAAACAACTCGCCCAACGCCGACTCACCGGCGCCCAGGATCTTGCCTGGGCCTTGATCAACACCCCCGCCTTCCTCTTCAACCACTAATCTCCAACCACCAAAACCAAAGCCATGTTTAGAATTCCAGGACAAGCAGGAAAAGACGTCTGTGATCCCAATGCCGGATACTCCCGTCGTGACGTATTAAGAGTTGGAGGAGCAGGCATGCTGGGCATGTCGCTCAGCACCATGTTTCAGGCCAAGGCCCTCGCCGAAGAGAAAAAGGAATCCGGCGCGCCCGGCTGGGGAAAGGCCAAGAGCATCATCCTTGTCTACCTCCAGGGCGGCCCGAGCCATCTCGACCTTTGGGACCCCAAGGAGAACGTGCCCGACAATGTGCGCAGTTCCTTCAAATCGATCCCGACCAAAATCCCGGGCATTAACTTCACCGAGGTCCTTCCGAACCTCGCCAAGATCAACGACAAGTTCACCATGATCCGGTCGATGAGCTACACCCCCAACGGACTCTTCAATCACACGGCCGCGATTTACCAAATGATGACCGGCTACACCACCGACAAGGTGAGTCCGTCCGGCCAACTCGAGCCTCCCAGCCCGAAGGACTTTCCGAACTTCGGCTCCAACCTCGTGAAACTGCGTCCCATGGAGGAACCCATGCTTCCCTTTGTCATGCTCCCCCGCCCACTTCAGGAAAGCAACGTCGTCGGCAAAGGTGGCAGCGCGGGCTTCCTCGGAAAATCCTACGATCCTTATACCCTCTACCCGGGCGGGGATGACATGGACATGGCCAAGATGGCCCGCATCAAGATCGATGACCTGCAGCTCCGGCCCGATGTTTTCTCACTGCGCCTCAAACGTCGCGCCAGCCTTCGCAGCGCCATCAATGCCCAGATGCCCACCATCGATAAAGCAGTCGAAGACTACTCGCTCGATAAATACTATGACCGGGCTCTCAACCTCATCGTTAGCGGACGAGCCCGAGAAGCCTTCGCCATCGAACAGGAAAGCGATAAGACTCGTGAGGCTTATGGTAAAAACACCTTCGGTGATAGCTGCCTCCTCGCCCGTCGCTTGGTGGAAGCCGGCACCCGCGTGGTCGAGGTGATCTGGCCAAAAGTGGCCAACTCCGACAACCACTCATGGGACACTCACAAGGATCTCACCAAGCGCATCAAGAACCAGGGTGGCCCCATGCTCGACAAGGGCCTCGCCACTCTCATCTCGGATCTTGATGATCGCGGATTGCTCGACGAAACCCTCGTCGTCGCAGTCGGTGAGTTCGGTCGTAGTCCGCAAAAGGGCGTCAGCACTTCGGGCAATGGCAATAGTGCCGATGGCCGTGATCATTGGCCCTATTGCTACACCAGCGTGATCGCCGGAGCAGGGATCAAGCAAGGATACGTCCATGGAAAATCCGACAAGACCGGCTCCGCCCCCGTGGAAGATCCCGTTCATCCCGGCGAGTTGTTGGCCACAATTTATCACGCCTTTGGGATCGATCCCGAGACCATGGTAATGAATCATCTGAACCAGCCCCGCGAACTCGTCAAAGAAAAGCCAGTCTTCAAGCTCTTCAGCTAAGTGGGCTCCGGCAATCATACGATGGATCCCAAGAGGGTGAACACTTCCCCGCTTTTCCCATCCAATGTGGTTACCCCGATATTTCCCCGCCCTCGTCATTTTGTCATCGGTCACGGCTTTTGCCGGGCAAAAAGACGAGAGCAGAACGGAGAATGAATTGATTGGATTGCGTCTGAAAACGATGCAACGGCCCGACCGCCTGCCCGATTCCCCGGAGAAGACGGAAACGACGACCGGGGTCCCAATTGCAGGCAATCTCCCCAAGTCAGGCGCGAATGAAGCCTGGCCCGGCGAACAACTTTCGGAAGCTGCCCTCACCCAACTTCGTCGTCTCACCACGACTCCCGGCGAAAATAAAACCAATGAGGTCCTCGCTCCGGGTTTCCTTTGCTCCGACCTCGAGACTCCGGGAAAAACCAAGAGCCTTTCCCCAAATCTCACTGTCCATTCGGGAACACCCGGAGAGGCCAAACCCACCAGCCCCAAAGAATTCCTCGCGAAGTTGCGTGCCCTTGGAAAAGTGAAATTCAAAGTCTCCGGCGTTGAGAGCCTGACCACCCGTTTGCATGTTGAGGCAAACCGCGACGGAGCGGAGTATTCGGCCACCTGGCTTTGCAAATGGGGAAAAGAAATGCCGCCAAAACTGAAGAAGCTCGAGGTTGAAACGTTTGAGACCGTCCACTCGGATGGACCATCGTTTCTTGACGCCACGAGCCCGGCAATCGGGAAAAACCCGCGGTTTGACGCCCAGGTCATGCGGGGAATCGAATATTGGTCCCGGCGTATCACCCGCATCGGCGACCTTGCCATGACCGGCCACCACGGGATTGCAGTGGGAGATGTCAATGGCGACGGCTACGAAGACCTTTATGTTTGCGACGGAGGGAGCCTGCCGAACCAACTTTACCTCCAACAGGAGGATGGCACGGCCAAGGAAGTTGCCTCGGAGTGGGACGTGGCCTGGCTTGAAGACTCCCGAAGCGCCTTGTTGGTCGATCTCGACAACGATGGCGATCAGGATCTCGTCGTCGCGACGGTCGCGTTGGTTGTTTTTGCGGAGAACACCGGTCAGGGGAAATTCGAACTCAAGGGGGGCTTTCCGGGAGCTCCCTACCCTTTTTCACTGAGTGCATCCGACTTCGACAGCGACGGAGACCTCGATATCTACACCTGCGTTTACAGCGCGGGCGATGATTCCGTCTCCGGAAAGCGCGGTTTTGAAGCAACCTCGCCCATTCCCTTCAACGATGCTGAGAATGGAGGACGAAATGTCCTCCTCGCAAATTTGGGGGGCTTCGAATTCGGCGAGGTCACAAAGGAGGTTGGCTTGGACCAAAACAACACCCGCTGGAGTTTCGCGGCTTCATGGGAGGATTTTGATCGCGATGGCGATCCGGACCTCTATGTCGCGAACGATTTCGGACGAAACTGCCTCTATCGAAATGACGGGGGAAGGTTCATCAATATCGCTTCCGAAGCGGGAGCAGAAGATATGGCTGCCGGAATGTCGGTTGCGTGGGGTGACTTCAATCGTGATGGAGAAGCCGACCTGTTGGTCGGAAACATGTTCTCATCGGCCGGGCAGCGAGTCGCTTTCCAAAGAAAATTTGGCGATGGCAAGAAACGGATGGCCCGTGGCAACAGCCTGTTCGAAGCGAAGGAAGGTGAATTTGAAGACGTCAGCATAACAAGCGGCGTCACGAATGGGGGCTGGGCCTGGAGCTCTGGTTTCGCGGACTTAAACAATGACGGGTGGGAGGATCTCGTGGTCGCCAATGGGTATTTGACGAATACGCGCGATGACGATTTGTGAAGTTACTTTTGGCGACAGGTCGTGTCGCCCTCCGAAAAGATCGATGACTACGCTCAAGGCTGGGCAGACCTGATGAAGCTGGTCCGCAACGGACATTCCTGGAGCGGGAGCGAGCGGAATCGTTTTTTCCTCAATGGTAGAAAAGGCCGCTTTCATGAGATGTCGCACCTTTCCGGACTGGACCATCTTGAGGACGGTCGCGGACTCGCCATTGTCGATTGGGATCAGGATGGACGACTTGATCTTTGGTATCGCAACCGCAGTGCGCCCCGGCTCCGCCTGATGCTGAACAGATACGAGGGGTCGAAGTCCATTGCCATCAAACTGGAAGGCTCCACCTGCAACCGCGATGGGATCGGTGCAGTCGTCGAGCTATTACCCGCGCCAAAGAACAAGCGCTTGGTTCGGTCGGTGAAAGCGGGCGATCTCTTCCTTTCGCAATCGAGCAAGTGGTTGCACTTTGGCACGGGGGGCGGGACAGGATACACCCGGGCTTCCGTCATTTGGCCGGGTGGCAAAAGAGAACTGTTTCAGGGGATTGATTCGAACAGCGGTCGCTTTCTCCTCAAACAAGGAACAGGACAGGCCATTTCCATGGCAGCCCGCCGGCACATCGAGCTTAAGGCAAGTCCTCTGGCCAAAGCATCAGACCACGACGGAAAAGCCCGCGTCATTTTACCTGCCCGGGTTCCTTTTCCCCCGGTCACATTTCGAAACCAGGCAGCCCAAGCCAACACCCTTATCGAAAACGGCAAACCCCGCCTTTTGATCCTCTGGTCCGGGACATGCGGGCACTGCAAAGCGACCTTAAAAGAAATGACCAAAAATGCGGCCGCAATCAGCGCCGCAAACCTTGAAGTGCTGGCGCTCGGGGTGGATGGCATCGCCGGGCCTGCCGCCGATATTTCCCCGGCCTACGATCTCATCGACCAAACCAAGTTCCCCTTCCCCTGGGGTTTGATCGACGGTCCTTCGGTTCGCCTCATCCACAAATTCCAGGAAGCGCTTTTTGACCGGACTCCCGAACCCTCGGTGCCACTCGCCATTCTCCTCGATCAGAGGAACCGCGCCGTGGCCATCTATCGCGGAAAAATTTCCATCCCAGATGTCTTGCAGGATTGGCGCGCGATCGCGAATGCCAGCGAAACCCAGCTCCACCACTTCGCCCCGCCCCTGGGCGGAACCTGGTTTACCAACCCCCTCCCGCAACGCGAAGTGAGCCGATTGTTTCCAGCGAAGACTGAATAAGTCCGGGTCAGTCACCCTGCACCATCACCACCACCCGTCGCGAATGGGGTTGGTTGCGATGCTCGAAAAGAAAGAGCCCCTGCCAGGTTCCGAGAGTCATTCGACCATTCACCACCGGGATCACTTCGCTGGTGCGGGTCAGAACCATGCGAATATGGGAGGGCATATCGTCGGGCCCCTCGTAGGTGTGCACAAAATAGGGCGTATCCTCGGGCACGAGATGATCAAAAAAGGCATGAAGGTCGGTACGGGCGCTGGCATCGGCATTCTCCATGATGACGAGGCTGGCGCTGGTGTGCTGAACGAAGACCGTGGCAGTTCCTGTTGTGATTCCGGCTTCCGCAACGATCTCCTCGACTTGGCGGGTGATTTCATAAGTTCCCTTCCCGGACGACCGGACTGAAAGACTGGCAGCGTGGCTTGACATGAAGGAAGTTTCGCACGACGGCTAAAAGTCGTGCGACGAAAATCGAAAAATCCCAAATGAGCGGACGAACCCCGCTCCAAATCTTCCTTTATGATCAACTGAGCTCCTTGTTCGACAGCGTCACATTTAACCCGTTGGAAAAAGGCTCAGAGCTTCTGGCCTGGTTTCCCGGGGTCCTCTTTCAGGGGTGGTGCCGGAGGAGTCACCGGATTCACGTCCGGCTCAAACGAGGCCGGCTGTCGGTTCAAATTCGGATCCGGAGTCGTTCCCGGACCATCCGGCCAAAGGAGAATTGCTGCCATCACTGCGGCGTAGGCCATCCCGGCACCGGCGACCCACTTGACGGATCCAACTTCACGAAACCAAGTAGCAAGGCGCTCGAAGAAAAGGGACATGGACGACCTCTGAAGAAGCTCGCCGCGCTGACGCTCCTGGAATTCCGCAAGAAAATCCTCGAAGTAACCATCGCGCGGAGTCTCATACTGCTTCAAGCTGATGATTTTTCGAACTTGTTCCTCGTATTTACTCATAAAGTTTGGGTTTTTTTAAGGTTTCATAAGTTATTAACTTTTTCAAGCCAATAATTACCGGATGAACTCTTCCAAGTGCCCCTGCAATTGCTGGTGCGCGTAAAAGAGCCTGGAGCGGACGGTTCCCTCTGAAACCTTAAGAATCCTGCCGATCTCGGCATGGGGGATTCCCTGAATATCAAACATGGTCACAACCGCTCTGTGGTCTTCTGACAGCGATTGCATGGCTTCGTTCAATTTTTTTTGAAGTTCGTTCACACCGCTTTGGTGACGAGGATTTGCGGCGTGCCCAATATCGACCATGGCATCGTCATTCTGAATCCCCGAATCAAGGTCATCCAAACTCCAGGTGGCCCGGCGCTTCCTCTTTTTCAGGAAGTTAAGCGTCATATTGGTCGCAATGGCGTAGATCCAGGTGTAGAACGTGGATTTGCTGCGAAACCGCTTCAGGGAGCGGTATGCTTTCGCAAAAATTTCCTGAAGCAGGTCGTGGGTGTCCTCCTTGTTGGAGGTCATATGGTAGACCATCCCATAGAGTCGGGGACTAAATTTCACGACCAACTCGTCAAAAGCCCGGGTGTTCCCGGCTTGGGCACGACGAACAAGTTCGCGATCAGAATCGGCAGCGGGCTCTTTAACGGGCTCGGTAGACATTAGGCAGGGAGAAAGGCGGGTGAAGACCCTTCGGGCTTAACAATAGGGACAAGCTGACCCGCTGCACGTTCAATTTCTCTTTGAAGAACTTCTTTGAATGACCACCCCAACCCAATCGGTCTCCGGCAAAATAAATTTTTCGAGCTCCACCCGGACCTCCGAAACGGGAAATTCTTTCAGAACAAGTGACGCAATATCCTGAGCCAGAGTTTCGATCAACTGTCTCTCCCCCAGCCCGGCCAGTTCCCGAACACGATCGGCAACCGCTTTATAATCCACCGTGCCTTCAATGCGGTCGGCTGCGGGAAAAGCCCCAACGTCCATGGTCAGGTGGGCGCGCAACTCCTGCGATTCGGCCCGCTCTTCCTCCGGCACCCCGATCCGACAAGTCAGCCGGAGTCCCCGAATAATAATCTGGTCGTTCATGCCGCAAGCTAGAGCTGCTTGGGCGGATCCTCAAGCCATTGGCGAAAATCGCCCAAGTGGTCGAAGAAATGGCTGGGATCACTTTGGGTAAGACGTTCGACAGGATCATACCCCGTGGCAACCGCAACCGAGGCGATTCCGCCGTGCCTCGCAGTGGCAATATCATGAACCATGTCGCCCACAAAAGCAGTGCGCTTGATTGGGAGGTCATGGCTTTGGAGGATCTCACCAATACGATCGCGCTTATCGATGACACCCGCGTAAATGGCCTCAAAATGACCGTGAAGCCCAAAATCATGGGCTTGCTGGGTGAAAAGCCCCACGTCCATGCTTGAGAGAACGAAGCACCGGATCTTCTGATCGCGGCACCAATTGAGCATCTCCCGGGCGTGAGGAAGAACCGTGACTCCCTTGGGTGATTGTCTAAAAGAGGTCCGAAAAGTGTCCTCCAAATCCGCGATCGGCACCCCGGGGAGCACTTCCTCGTAGAATTCAGGATAGGGAAGCCGAAAACGTCGCCGAAATTCCTCCCGGCCCATTGCGGGCACGTCATACTCTCCAAGAACGGCATTGGTCGCATGGAGAGTGGGCGGAAGATCATCGACCAAGGTGCCGGACCAATCAAAAAGAAGTGAGCGATATTTCATGGTCGAAAGGATTCAGCCAATGGTCAGCCGAAGTGAGGTGACGTTATCTTCTCCCAACTCGGCCCGGAGCTTACGGAGGAGCCCGGGCTTGAGCTGCTCAAGGTGGTAACGCATCGCAGGTTGGAGAACCTTGAGGGTCAAACACCCCTTCCGAAGGGAAACAGGTTCGGTCTGTTTGGCGATCAGCTCACCGGCAAGGGTGCTCCAGGCCTCCTTGACCCGTTCTTCGTCGAGTCCTCCCCGAACGCCGATTGCCTCGAGAATAGACTCAATGTGAGCTGAGGCCTCGGAGATATTTTTATTGAGATCCAGAGGCCTCCCTGCCCCCACCCACTGACTGACAATGTCAGCCCGCATGTTCCGCCGGGCGAGAGGCTTTGCTTTTCTGGATCCCGGCTTGCGACTCATGACGCAACCCTAGCCTTCATCACCATCGTCACCGATGGCTTCAACCGGGCAGCCTTCGAGAGCCTCCATGGTGAGCGCAACCTCTTCTTCATTCTCAGGTTGCTTGTAAACGTAGGAGTAACCTTCGTCGTCCGAGCGCTGAAAGTTTTCGGGGGCAGTTTCGCGGCAGAGGTCACAGTCAATACACTGGGAATCGACGTAGAATTTCCCTGCAACGCTTTCTGGATTTTTGTCTTCGAGATCAGCCATGGCTTGTTGGGAAAAGTGTTCGCTCCCTACCCGCAAGATGCAATCACTTTTTCCTCCCTTGATTCACGCTTTGCAAGTGCCTCCTCCGGTGATTATCTCTCTTTGCACCAACTATGAGCAAGAAACCTTCTACCTCCAAAAAAGATGCCCAGGAAGATTTTTGGGATCTCGGCGATGATCATCTCGAAAATGAGGAGTCAAATGCAGTGCCCGAGGAGAACGAAGTAGCGGAGGCTTCCAAAGAGGATCCTCCCCAAGACGAGGAAAAGGAAGAAGTGGAGCCTCCTGCCCCCACCCCAAAACCCAAGCCCGTCCGTATCAAAGAATCGAAAAAGGAAATCGCTCCAATCTCGATGCTCGAAAAAATCAGCCTCGTTATGGTAATCGCCTGCATCGTGGGAGCACTGGCATGGGGCATTTCCTTCTTCTATCGCGATGCGCCCGAAGGAGATCTCGTCAAATTCATTGATGACTATCCGATCAAAGGAGAACACGTCACGATTGAGACGGTCGAGACCTGGTGGCGCAAACCCGTTCGCTCCGGAGACAATGTCGATATTGGGGTCGTGATTGAAGCCAATCTCATCCCCTGTGCCCGGATCAAGCTTTCCGAGGGCAGCTCGGCCACCCTGCAGGTCTCGTTTCGGGATGGCGACCAAAACCTGATTGGAGACACCATCAACCTTTCGATCGAGAGCGGTAAATTTTCGAGCAATGGCAGCGACGAAATCGTAGTCAATTCCACTTCCGGCTTTAAGAATCCTTCCCAGCTCAACGCCTACGCGAACGAAGATATCAATCCCTGGTCTGTCGCCATCATCGAGAACAACGCCGGTGGCTCAAGTTCCGAGCCACTCGTAAAAGCCCGACTTTCAGCATCCTCAAAAGCCAACTAAAAAGACCCATGTCCGATTCCCCAACTCCTCTCGTGCCTGCCGAAGGTTGGCATGTCATGCATCTGTATTACTCCATCGACCACGGCCAGTGGTCCATGCTCTCCGGGAGCGAGCAGCGACAAGCCAAAACCGACCTCACCGAGCTGGTTCAAGAAATCCGCTCGCATGAGGATACCCAGCTTCTCATTTTTGCCGTTGCCACGCCCAAGGCCGACATTGGATTCATGCTTCTCACCCCCGACCTGCAGGACGCCACCGCCTTCGAAAAACGGCTCACCCTGGCACTCGGACCCGATGTCCTCAACCCCACCTACTACTACCTCTCTCAAACCGAACGTTCGGAATACACCACTTCCAGTGAACAGTATGCCAAAGACACCCTCATTGGAGAGGATGGCATGACCGAAGGCAGCGAGGAGTATGAGGCCGCCTTGAAGGAATTCGACGAGCGCATGGTTCATTACCTGAAACACCGCATGTATCCTGTCCTCCCGGACTGGCCGGCGATCTGTTTCTACCCCATGTCAAAGCGCCGCGCTTCGCATGACGACTACAACTGGTATTCTCTCAAGCACGACGCCCGCGCCAAGCTCATGAAGGGGCATGCCAAGACCGGACGCCGGTATGCCGGAAAAATTCTCCAGCTCATCACCGGCTCCACCGGCCTCGATGAACACGAATGGGGCGTCACCTTGCTCGCCAAGGACACTCTCGAGATTAAGAACATCGTTTACGAAATGCGCTTCGACGAAGTCTCTGCCCGCTACGCTGAGTTTGGTGACTTCTACATCGGCATGCAACTCCCCCTCAACGAACTCTTCAAACGCACCTGTCTCTAGTAAAATGAAACCCGCCTCCCTTGGAATTCTTGCCTCTGTTTTCCTGGCCTCCTGCTCCAGCTACCAGGGTGATTTTCGAGCCGCCACGAAGAAATTCAAAGAAACCTCCAAACCCGCTTCCACTCTCTCCGGTCCCTGGAAAGGAACCTGGAAAAGTGAAGCCAATGGCCACCACGGCCCTTTGTGGTGCATGGTTTCGCAAGATGCCAAAGACCCCTCACTCTGGAATTTTCGCTACCGGGCCGGATGGGGAATTTTCAAATTCGGCGACTACACTCATCAGGTGAAAACCCAACCCACCCTTTCGGGGAACATGCCTGTCAGAGGGAAAATGACTCTCCCCAATAACTTTGGCACCTACGCGGTAGAAGGAAGCATCAACCGCGATCGCTTCAATCTCCGCTACAAAGGCAACGGTGACAAAGGCACCATGGCCCTAACGCGCCCCCTCAATTAATCTTCGCCAATCTCGTCGTTGGTCAATTTCCGATGGACCAAGTCGAGCTCTCAGCAAACACACCAGGGTTCAATCGGCCTGAGATCAGATGCCGCATCACGGTCTTCCCGCGAATGAAAAAGGTAAACCGCATAGCCCCCGTGTCCCCCGCCGCAATACTTCTTCGCCACACTTCCCGGCACCTCCGGAAGTGCCTCCATCCCTTCTTCCAGCTGCGCCCGGTATGACATCGCGATCGCTTCGGCCAATTTACCGACCGATTCCGCCATCACCGCCTCTCTGGCCGTCGCTCCTGCTTTCTCGATCAGATCATAGTCCCTCTCAAAATCAACTGAGCCGGGGGTATCGTGCTGGCTCCCCGTCCACAAAAGAGCCATCCGCCCTGCCAAAAACGAGCCATCTCTTTTAAAATCCAACCGTGGCCTCTGCCCGCTTTTCCAAACACACACGCCCGTCTCGCGAATCACCGCCGGATCCTGCCAACCCACCCCCAGATCCAATTCGGCCTGCACCGGATCACGACCATTCAAAAGTGCCCACGCTCCGCTCCCTCCAAGCCCCGCTTTTTGTTCGTAGGGCCAATTCTTCAGACTCACTTTCGGTGAAATCGCACAATTCACAATGAAGCCACCCTCGCGCGCACGCGCCGGAACATCCAGCCAGCCCCCGCCAAAATCGACCCGCAACGGAGCCTCCACCAGCCCGCTCACCCGGCATCGGATCTCGGTCGTCGAAACCGGTTCAAACTTCGGCGGTGTCTTGGGCAATCTGACATACCGGCACCCCAGCTCCGCACACAGTTTTTCCTTAATCTCCCCATATTGATCATCCTCGGTCACCGCCAAAATATCCGGCTTCAACTCGCGAAAAATCGGCTCAAAATCCAATCCCTTCACTTCACCGTCTCCCGCCACCACCTCATCCACCATTTCCAGCGACCTCAGCAGCGCCACTTTGTGCTCATCCGGCAGCGATGGCCTCCGCTCCTTGTGTTTCCAGAGAATCCTCTCGTTCGCAAAAGACACCGTCAAATGCGCCCCCAAAGCGCGGGCCTCTTCAAAAAACTGCAAATGTCCTGCATGAAGAATGTCGTAACAACCGGAAACAAAGACTCGAACCATCGTTCCCAGAGTCAATCACGCCTCCTCCGCTCGACAAGTCTTTCTCACTTCCCTAGCTTCACAAAATGAAGCTCCTCTTACTGCTCCTGTTTTCACTCGCCGCACTCAGCCAGGCCAAGCGGCCCAATATCGTCTTCTTCTTCACCGACGATCACGCCCCCCACGCCATCGGCGCCTACAACGGCTGGCTCAAATCCGTCAACCCCACCCCGGAAATCGACAAGCTGGCGGCCGACGGCATGCTCTTCGAGAACTCCTTCTGCACCAACTCGATCTGCGGCCCCTCCCGCGCCGTCATCATGAGTGGCAAACACAGCCACTTAAACGGCTTCATGAACAACGGGAACAGCTTTGACTGGAACCAACAAATTTTCCCGAAAATTCTCCGTGCCGCCGGCTATCACACCGCCCTCTATGGCAAATCCCACCTCAAGGGAAATCCGCAGGGATTCGATTCCTGGGCCGTCCTCCCCGGGCAGGGCGACTACTACAACCCCGCCATGATCACCCCGGAAGGACGCAAGACCGTCCCGGGCTACTGCACCGACATCGTCACCGACATGGCCATCGATTTCATCAAAGAATCAAAAGCCCTCGGCAAGCCCTTCATGCTCATGTGCCAACACAAGGCCCCGCACCGCACCTGGATGCCGGCCTTGCGCCACCTCCATCTCTACGACGACATCGAAATCCCCGAGCCCGCCACCCTCTTCGACCAATACGAAGGCCGCATTCCCGCTCAACACCAGGAGATGGAAATCGACCGCCACATGTATCTCGACCACGACCTCTTCACCGATCTCACCCCTGATCTTGAGTTTCCAAAACAACGCAACCCCAGCGAAGACCGCTCGGCATGGCTCAACATGAAGCGGATGACTCCGGAACAACTCAAGGTCTGGCGCGCCGCCTACGGTCCCAAGGACAAGGCTTTCCGCGAAGCCAAACTCACCGGCCGCGACCTCGTCCGCTGGAAATTCCAACGCTACGCCAAGAACTACCTCCGCACCATTAAGGGCGTCGACGAAAACCTCGCCCGCCTCCGCAAGACCCTTGAGGACGAGGGCCTCGCCGACAACACCATCTTCGTTTACTCCTCCGACCAAGGCTTCTACATCGGCGACCACGGATGGTATGACAAACGCTGGATGTATGAAGAATCCCTCAAAATGCCCCTCATCATCTCCTGGCCCGGAGTCACCAAACCCGGCTCGCGCAACACCGACCTCGTCCAGAACCTCGACTACGCCCAGACCTTCCTAGACATGGCCGGAGCCAAAATCCCCGCCGACATGCAAGGCGCATCCCTTGTCCCAACCCTCAAAGGAAAAACCCCGGACGACTGGCGTAAGTCCATCTACTACCACTACTACGAGTATCCCTCCTACCACCAGGTCCCGCGCCACAACGGCATCCGCACCGACCGCTACAAACTCATCAACTTCTACGAATTCGGCGAATGGGAATTCTACGACCTCAAAACGGACCCCGATGAACTCAAAAACCTCTACGGCAACCCCCGGAAAAAAGAACTCATCGAAGACATTCGAAAGCAACTCATCGAATTGCAGAAAGACTACGGCGACAAAACCGTCCTCAAAGAAAAACCCCAGGAGTGGAAAACCAAGATGCGCAGCACCACCAGTGTGAAAACGAAAGCCGCATTCCGCCCCCGGGTGAAGTAGACACTCGTAGGAAAAAACCACCGGCCCAACCCCAATCGGGACACGACCACGTTCGTGTCCCGATTCTTTTTATGATCGCGGAAGATTCGGTATTTCGCTAACGATCAGGAGATGAAGATTCTTCTCTTCCTGCTCACCCTCACCTCGCTGGCTTTCGCGAAGAAACCCAATTTCCTTTTTATCATCGTCGATGACCAATCGCCCTTTGACTTAAAGATTTACGATCCCAAATCCCCTCTCGTTTCCCCCAACATCAACAGCCTCGCCAAAGGGGGCCTTGTCTTCGATGGCTCCTACCACATGGGCTCCTGGAGTGGCGCAGTCTGCACCTGCTCCAGAACCATGATCATGACCGGCCAAAGCGTCTGGCGCATTCCCAGGAAGCTGAAAAAGAACGCCAAAAAACGGAACGCCGCACCGGTCCAGCCACGTCCAAAAACTCTCCCCGAAATTTTCAATCAAGCCGGCTACCAAACGATGCGCACCTGCAAACGTGGCAACAGCTACAGCCTTGCCAACGGCAAGTTTCAAGTTGTCAAAGACGCCACCAAGCGCGGCGAAACCGACGAGACCGGTTCCCACTGGCACGGCCAACAGGTCATGGACTACCTCGGTGACCGCGAGGCCAGGAAAACCGAAGAGCCTTTCCTCATCTACTTCGGCTTCTCTCATCCACACGACGAGCGAAACGGAAAGCCCGAACTCCTCGCCAAATACGGAGCTAAAAATCATCGCGATCGAAATTCCCTCCCCGCTCTCCACCCCAAGCAGCCGGAACTCCCCGTCAACTACCTCAAAGTCCACCCCTTTCCCCACGGCCACCCCGGACTTCGCGATGAAGTCAAAGTCCCCGGCGTCTGGGAAAACCGCGATGAAGCCACCATCCGCAACGAGCTCGGCCGCGAGTATGCCTGCTCCGAAAACATCGATATCCAGATTGGCCGCGTCCTCAAAAAACTCGAAGCAATGGGTGAACTCGACAACACTTACATTATCTACACCTCTGATCACGGCATGGCCATCGGTCGCCACGGGCTTCAGGGAAAACAGAACCTCTACGAACACACCTGGCGGGTCCCCTACATCGTCAAAGGCCCCGGCATCAAAGCGGGCCGCGTTCAGGGCAACATCTACCTCATGGACACCCTCGCCACCCTTTGCGACCTCGCAGGCATCAAAGCCCCCGCCACCAACGAAGGCATCAGCTTCAAACCCGTCCTGACCCGCGAAAAACAAAGCGTGCGCGACGTCATGTTCGGAGCCTACGCCGGCGGCACCAAACCCGGGATGCGCTCCGTCAGGAAAGGTGACTGGAAGCTCGTCAAATTCGACGTTCTCGACGGCACCGTCCGCGAAACCCAACTCTTCAACCTCAAGGACAATCCCCACGAATTCCTCGCCGAACACGGCAAGAATGATCCCAAACTCAAAGACCTCGCCGGGGACCCCGCCCACGCCAAAAAACTCGCCGAAATGGAAGCCCTCTTAAAAAGCGAAATGGAACGACTCAACGACCCGTATCCACTTTGGGATCAGAAGTAGATCCCACCTTCGCCATGATTCACTTAAATAAACTCGCCCTCGTCTGCTCGGCACTCTTCTTGTGCCAATCCTCCCACGCCAAAAACCAATCGGGGGTCCCCCTCTTCGATGGGAAATCCCTCAATGGTTGGACTGCCCTCCCCGGCGGGACCTGGACCGTCGAAAATGGCGCCATCGTCGGCAAAAGCCCCAAAAGCGAAGCACGCCACGGCATGCTCCTTTCCAACAAGCAATACTCCGACTTCGTCGTCACCGCAAAATTCCGCGTTCACTCGGGCGACAGTGGATTCTATTTCCGCTCCGAGCGGGTCAAATCCAACGTGAGCGTCAACGGCTTTCAGGTTGAGGTCGACACCTCCCAGGAAACCGGTGGCCTCTACGAAACCGGTGGCCGGGCCTGGGTCAAACAGCCCAACGAAAAAGCCGTTCAAAAACGCGCCTACAAACCCGGCGAATGGACCACTCTCGAACTCCGGGCCGTCGGTCGCGATGTCGAAGTCAAAATCAACGGCGTCGTCTCTTCAAAACTCACCAATGACAAGGGACGCGTAAAAGGGCATTTCGGACTCCAGCTTCACGGCGGACAGGACATGCATGTCGAATTCAAGGACATCAACATTCAGGAAATCACCGATAGCTCCGGCTTTGTCGAGATGTTCAACGGCAAGGACCTCACCGGTTGGAAAACCAAGGGGAATTGGGTCGTCGAAAAAAACAACGTCATCACGCTGAAACCCCGCCCCGGCGAAAGCGGTTGGACACGCTACGACGATTACCTCACCACCGACCGCAAGTATGGCAACTTCGTTCTGGATCTTGAATTCAAATTCAACGCCAAAGGCAACTCCGGCGTCTTCATGCGCATTGGCGATCTCAAGGATCACGTCGCAAACGGTTTTGAAGTTCAGATCCTCGACACCCACGGAAAGAAAAAATTCGGCCATCACGACTGCGGCGGAGTCATCCGCACCTCGGCGCCCAGGAAGATGGCCGTGAAACCCGCCGGTGAATGGAACCGCTACACCATCACCATGAAGGACAGTCATCTCAAAGTTATCCTCAATGGCGAGCTCATTCAAGACCTTGACCTCAGCAAAACCGACATGAAAGACCGCCCGATGGAGGGCTACATCAGCTTTCAGGATGAAGCCAAAAACATCTGGTATCGCAACGTCCGCATCAAGGAACTCAAGTAGGCTTCTTTTGACGAGAGGCCATTGCCTCAGCCATTTGGCTCATCAACTGCTATCCCCATCACGCACATGTCACAACGCCTCAAGGACACCATCGGATTTACCAAAAACGGCCCCGCAATTGCCTCGCCCGATGAGGAGGAACGCCTCAGGGAGTTTGTGAACTTGAAGCTGGCCGCACGAGGCCATCACATTGTTGGGAAAGAAGACGACTACCCTTTCCTTGACCTGGGACGTTCGCTCATCGCTTCTTTTCAGGAAAAGACCCGACTCCTTTCCGACTATCTTTGCCCGGTGGATCAGGCAATCCACGACTACCTCGCCAAGATCCTCGGCGACAGCGAAACTCCCGCGCTGGTTCCCGCGGGTGCCCTCGTTCTGGAAAGACACGGCATCGGCCGCATGCTCTCCCTTCCTCCGGACCAGGATGTCTTCAAATCCTCCATCTTGAGTTCCTATCGCGTGAACCAAGGCGTGTGTCACAATCCTGCCTCCGACCGTCGCACCACCAAAGGCGTCTTCCACGTTGCCGAAGGCGGACTTCCGGTTCCCGCCGACAAAAAAGAGGTTCCGCTCAAAACCTTTGCGGGACTCCTCAAGGCCGCCCTCAACCCGCCGGAGGACATCATGGTTCTCCCTTTCACCGGCAACAGTGAAACTCCGGCCAAAGTCTTCGTCTCCCTTCTTTTGCGTCCCATCGTCTGCCCCGCTGTTCCCGGGGTCTCGGAGGAAAAACGCATGGAAATTCGCTTCTTCGCACCGGGCAACCTCGTTTCCAATCTCGATTTTGTGGAGAGCATTTTCGGCAATGGCGGTGATCCCTACCTTCCGGAAAACGACTCCCGCCTCGATACCGGGCACTGGTCCGGCCACACCGGATGCGTGATTCTCGCACCCCAACTCACCAAACTCAAGAAGAAGGATCTGGGACTCCCCCACCTCTCGGAGGCCACCGACCGGCAAAAGCACGATGGCATGTGCTGGGAATCGGAAGACGAACTCTACAATGACGGTTCGGCTTTCAAAATCACCACGCGCGATACCGGCGGCACCGTGGTCACGCTCATTGCCGACAATTACTACGGCTACTGCAAAAAGGAGGTCAAAACCCAACTCAGCTACGCCACCAATCTCCTCGGAAATGCCGAAGAGGAACACGCCGGTGGAGCCATCGCTTTTCCCAGCGCCGACCTGGGTGAGGACTTTGCCCTGAGCGAGTTCAAGTGCGACGTCCACCACCGTTTCGAAAATGTCGTCAAACGGTATGGAAATCTCATGGACTTGCAGCCCGAAGGCTACGGAATCGACAAAATCCACCCCGATGTTTTCTACCTCCCCGAAAACGTCCGCATTCAACTCGACGACCAATCCATCACTTGGTGCCAGCAAACGATTTCACTCCAACCCGGCATCACCTACATTCTCCCCTCCGGCTACAAGGTCGAGATGGTGAAACCCTCGCAAGGCCAGCGCTGGCGGCTGATCGGAACCAATGCCGAGGGCACCTTTTGCCATAAACCCTGCACCGTTTCCGGCGGTGGCAAGTCTGAGATTTCCAAATCTCTCTCCGACGCCATGATCTCGGGCCCGGTCATCGTCCGCGACTTCAAGAAAGACTTCAAAGCCGCCCTTGAACTCGTTCACCGAGACTTCGGAAATCGTTATCAAAACCCCAACGAACCAGGGAAGGAAAGCCGCTCGCTGCTTTGCACCACCCGATCCCTTGGCTCGGTCATTCGACTTTTCACGCAGAATTCCGCATACACCGACGAATATAACGAGTGGCTCGCCACCATTCCCCGCTCCGTGCGCGACCTCGTCTTCGTCATCAAGCGACTTTACAAGCCCGACTGGGAAAAAGATGGCGATTGGGCCTCCCGCTTTAGTGTCGACCTCATCAACGGCCGCTCCGGAAATGAACTGATCTATCATCGTCAGCGTCTCGTCACCCAATACCTGCGCGTCGGTTTTGCCGAGGACGGCACCTGGCGCACCTTTGGGCTGCGGAAAGACTTCTCCCCTGCCAAGAAGATTCAAACCGAGGACGACATCACCGCCTCCACCGTCATCCCGGCAGATCAGGTTGACGGTCTTCACCCCGACATCGTGAAGCCCTCGCTCAAGTTCGCAAAAAACTGCGAATACCGCCTCTTTCAAAGACCCGATGACGCCATCGTTCGCGGCTATGACAAACAGGCCGAGCTCGATTTCAGCCGCAAA
>CALFSW010000086.1 GCA_937916505.1 uncultured Verrucomicrobiales bacterium
GGGTTGGTGGGTGGTAATCGCGATCGCCTTGGTTGCTTGCGTGTTTGCCACATGGCGGGTGCTCAACCTGCGCCGAAAGAATGCTTACCGACGCGCCGCTCTGGCCGAACTCGAAGACGGAAACACGGCGGGGTTGCAGACCTTACTGAAACGAGTGGCTCTCACCGCCTATCCTCGAGCCGAAGTGGCAGGGTTGGCGGGTGACGACTGGATTGCATTTCTGAACCGGGCGGCGCCGGGGTGTTTTGACAACGCTGCTGCGAATGAGTTACTCAGCCTATCCTACGCTTCGAGATCCGATGGAGAATCATCAGATTCTTTGACCGATGCCTGTCGGCGTTGGATCGCAAGTCACCAGCCAAGGAAGGAGTCCGCGGCATGATTTCGTTCAGCTATCCCTGGCTTCTGATTCTCGCCGTTCTCCCTTGGGTGATGCGGCGATTCCTGCCCGCGCACCGTGAGGGCCGTCCGTCCTTGCGCGCTCCATTTGTTCCGACTCTGGAGAACCTGTCTGATCGGAAAGCATCCGAGGGCAGCGTTGTTCCCCAAGCGACCAGGATTCAACAAACTTTAACAATTCTCGCCTGGCTGCTGATCGTTGCGGCACTGGCGAGACCACAGTGGATCGGCGAGACACAAAGCAAGACGATCGCTTCGCGTGACCTGCTGCTTGCAGTCGACTTGTCCACTTCGATGGAGAAAAAGGATTTTATGGCGCCGGGCGGTGAGGAGATTGATCGCCTCTCCGCCGTCAAGCTGGTGCTCGACGAGTTTCTGACCCGCCGCGAGGGCGACCGTGTCGGCCTGATTCTCTTCGGCAGTGCCGCCTTTGTTCAAACTCCATTTACCGAGGACATCGAGGCTTGCCGGACGCTCCTCGACGAGGCGCAGATCGGGATGGCCGGTGCAAAGACAATGATCGGCGATGCGATCGGTCTTGGGATTTCCGTCTTTGAGAAAAGTAATCTACAGGAGCGCGCGATGATCCTCCTCACCGACGGCAATGACAGTGGCAGCAATGTTCCGCCGGTGAACGCCGCGCGTATTGCTGCCGACTACGACATCACCATTCACGCCATCGCAGTGGGGTCGCCCGAAGCCACTGGCAACGATGCGATCGATGAGGAAGCGCTCACTGAAATCGCATCAATCACGGGCGGTGGATTCTACCGGGCCTCGAGCCGTGAAGAGCTCGAGGAGATTTACGCCCGTATCGACGCGTTGAAGTCGCGCGATGCCGAAGTCCTGACCCACCGACCGACGTCTGAATTGTTTTTCTGGCCGCTCGGAGCGGCCCTGATTTTCGTGCTCGGCTTCCACCCTCTTATGACCATGCGCGCGCTGATCCCTGCGGTCGCTGCACCCGAACCTGAACTAGAGGGGGCGCTGTTATGAGCTTCCATTTCATTCGGCCATGGTGGTTGCTCGCCTTAATTCCCATCGCGCTGATCTTGTTTGCGCTGGTGCGACAAAAAGATTCCCGTCGTGCTTGGCGGGGCGTCGTTGCTGAACACTTACTGCCATTCCTCGTTTCAGACTCATCTTCCGAAAGTAAAGGTCTGCGCCCGCACCTCCTTTTGGGAGCAGTCCTGGCATTGGCCGCAATGGCCCTGGCCGGTCCTGCCTGGAATCGCGAACCAGCTCTCTTCGCCGATGACACCGCCGCATTGGTCATCGTCGTAGAGGTCTCCCCCACCATGCTCGCCGAAGATGTGCAGCCCTCGCGCTTGGCAAGAGCGACTCAGAAAATCCGCGATCTCCTCGAACGCCGCCAGGGTTCTGCCACGGCCCTGGTCGCCTACTCGGGAAGCGCGCACCTGGTGATGCCGCTTACGAAAGACGGCGATCTCATCGCGCAATTCGCCGCCGAACTCGATCCCGGGATCATGCCGATCGAAGGTGACGCCGCCGACGCGGCGCTCGCGCTCGCTCAGAAGCAGCTGACAAACACTGGTCGTGCAGGCTCAGTGTTGCTCATCTCTGATGGCGTCTCGCCAGCCGTCATTAAGCGCATCCGCAAGTCGCAATCCGCGGCCCTTCCAAAGGTGCACGTCTTTGGCATTGGCGCCGGCGTGGATGCCGTCGTGTCGCCCGATAGTCCGCCCGCTCCTCCGCTAAATACGGGCAACCTCGAGGACGCGGCCGATGCCGGGCGCGGCACGCTCGTGATCATCTCGCCTGATGCGAAGGACGTCGATCGCCTGGCGGAGACGGTCGAAACACAGTTCACCGCGGCCGCACTTACCGACGGAGGGCAGCGATGGAAGGATGCCGGCTACTGGCTGACCCCCGTGATTGCGTTACTGACCTTAATCTGGTTTCGCCCGGGTTGGTCGGTGCAATGGAATCCTGCAGCGATCGCAGCGGCCTGTCTTTTATTTGGTAGCAATGCCAGCCATGCCGACGACAGCCTGTTTTCAACACAGGACCAAACCGCGCAGCGACTTTTCAATGCCAGAGAATTCTCGAAGGCTGCCAAGCTCTTTACCGAACCGATGCAACAGGGCGTGGCCTGGTTCAAAGCCGGCGATTTCAAACGCGCCGCCGCCTCCTTCGGTCGGACCGGCACTGCCGATGGGCTCTACAACCGGGGAAATGCGATGATCATGCTCGGCGAGTATGAGACAGCGATAACGACCTACGAAGCGGCTCTCAAGATTCGTCCCGATTGGAAAGAAGCGAAGGCGAATATGAATTTGGCAAAGCTGCGTCTCGCTCGCTTCGAGCCGCCCGAAAATCAACAGAGCCAGAAGTCGGTCGGTGAGGATGACAAACCTGACGAGATCGTCTTCGACGACCGGGCCAAGGATAAGGCGGATGCGAATACGGAGGTGATCGCGGGCGAGGGTGCCGATATGAGCGACGCCGCGCTACGTGCTCTGTGGCTGCGTCGCGTGCAGACGAAGCCCGCTGAGTATCTGAAACTCAAATTTCTCTATCAGCACCAGGTCGCCCAATCAAAGAACGGGAAGGAGGCCGCGAAGTGAAAACATTCGTTTCTTGGTCAGCCCTCTCCATCTCAATGGTCGCAAGCTCGATTGCCGCCGAGCGACTCTACGCCTACACCGACGCCGTTCCGGAGGAAGCAAGCTGGGTCGGACAGCAGGTGGTTTTCTCGGTCGTTCTCGCAATGGACGAACGCCCACAGGGTTCGCCGCGCTTCACGTTCCCGGATGTTCCCGGTGGAATTCTACTCGAAGTCTCCGGCCGCCCTAGGAGTTTGTCGGACTGAAATCGCCTGACCATTGGAACGTGATCTGCTTGAC
>CALFSW010000087.1 GCA_937916505.1 uncultured Verrucomicrobiales bacterium
GTCGTCATCGTGTGGGAGGACGGGGGGGATGCGGGGCCTCCTTTCATCCACCGGTCGACGGGTAATGTCGCGGTCGGGAAGAGCAATTTCCGGGGGAGCCAATTTCCGTCACGATTTCTGCTGAGTTGAAAAGAGGTGATTCTCCGTGTGGTGGTTTTGGGAAATCTAAGACCCGGGAGGAAGGAGAAAACCCTTCTGAACTCTGGTCTTACGCCGCAGCTAGATAAACGCCCCTGCTTTCAATTTTAGCGACGGCTTACCTGCCTAATGTAGGCAAGCCGTTGTTTTTGGTTTAACGTCAGACAAGTCCATTCCCATGCGCGAACCCGCTCTCGGTTCAATATTTAGACCTCGCCTTTCCAAACCATGCACTTCCCCAACATGTTCACCATCGCTGCTCTCCTAAGCCTCACTCTATTCGTTTTTGGCACAACAGACAGCAGCGCCGGAACCATTTCTGTCTCTGCGTCCACACCGGCGATCAACGATGCCGACATCGCTCAACTCACGGGAAACTCCGATGCGGGCGGTGACCAAGGCCACATTTGGTCGAACCGGCCGCACCAGGGGCAGTCATTCACCACTGCTGCCGATGCCTCCGGCTACCTCCTGAAGGCGGTGACGATGAAGAACCTGAACAACACCATCTCCAACTCCCCGACTTTCAATGTTCGCATCGGGACGCTGAGTGCGAGTGGTTCTCCTGAAACCTTTACGCAGATTGGAAGCACCGAGACCGGTGCTACGCCGAACTATGGTCCTCTCGACTATATCACCTTCACTTTCGATACGCCCATTCTTCTAAATTCCGGCACCCGTTACGCCTTCCTTTGGGGCTCTGCCGCATCGGGCTTTGTCAGCGTCAACACCCTCGACGATAGCAGCTATTCCGGGGGCACCGCGATTAGCAGCGGAGACAACAATACCCCGGACGACAACAACGTCATCCTCAGAAACGTCGATCGCATCTTTCATCTCGATTTGGAGGCACTGGCCCCGACTGGTGTCGCAGACATCAGTAATTCCGAAGCAACGTTCATCACGACCGGCACTGCCACCCTGAATGGCGAAGTGCGCGACATCGGCGATGCTGCGCCGACGATTACGGTCCGATGGGGTGACGAAGATGGCGGTTCCAATCCCGGAGCGTGGGATCACCCGGAGACCTTGCCCGGCACGCAGAATGCCGGCGCATTTTCGGTCTCGACCAGCACCGCGCTTGCACCGAACACCACGTATTATTTCACCGCCTTTGCCAGCAACAGCGCGGGCGACTCGGTCGCGTCGCCGAGCTTATCGTTTATCACACCACCTGCCCCGCCCGCCGTCACTAACGTTGCCGCAACGGACATCGCCGCCGACTCGGCTACCATTGGCGGCAGCGTGACCGACAACGGGGGCGAGGATCCGACCCTGTTCATTTACTGGGGCACCGCTGATGCCGGGACAAATGCCGGCGCGTGGCAAAACTCGGTGTTGCTCGGAGCCCAGAGTGGCAATGCGATCACGAACCTCTCCAGTCTGTCCGGCGGAACGACCTATTTCTACCGCGCCTTCGTGAGCAATAGCGGCGGTTCGGCTTGGTCCGCAAGCAGCTCGAACTTCACCACCCAAACACCGCAACCACCGAGCGTGGTTAACAATTCCGCCAACGGCGTCACCGGTTGCTGCGCCAACTTGCGCGGCGAGGTGACCAGCACGGGATTCGAAGCACCCGTCGTCACACTTTACTACGGCGACACCGATGGTGGCACGACGCCAGGGTCTTGGGATTCTTCGGTCAACCTCGGAGTGCAGGACGGCTCGTTCTCGTTCTTCCTCACCGGGTTGGCTCCCCTGAGTGATTATTTCTACCGCGTTCAAGCCACCAATTCAGCCGGCTCGATCTGGGCTCCAGTCACCACGGCTTTCACCACCACGGAAATCGTCTTCAACACCGTCGTCATCAACGAAATTCACTACGACCACGATCCCAAGACCGAGCGTGGCGAGTTCGTCGAGCTGTTCAACGCAAGCGATACGCCAGCGGACCTGTCGAACTGGACCTTGCGCGGCGCGATCGACTACCAATTCCCGGCAGGCACGACCATCGCAGCCAACGGCTTCATTGTGGTGGCTGAAGATCCGGCGACCCTTTCATCGGTGTTCTCCGTTACCGGGCTCGGGCCCTACGCGGGAAAATTGAACAACGACGGCGAACGCCTCGAACTCGAAGACGCCAGCGGAGCAACGGTCGATGAGGTCACTTACGGGATTGGCTTTCCGTGGCCGGGCGCCTCGCGCGGCAAGGGAGCGTCGATGGAACTGATCAATGCCAATCTCGATAACGACCTCGGCAGTTCGTGGCGCGCGGCCATGTCTGGCTTCGCAGGACCGCAGGTCACCTACATCCCGGCAGGGAGCGTTTGGAGTTACCGCAAGGGAACCAGTGAAGCTACCACTCCCACCGATACCTGGCGGCAACAGGGATTCAGCGAGAATGCGTCCTGGCTGTCCGGCACAACGGTGATCGGCTTTGGCGACGGCGACGACACCACCGAACTCCTCGACATGCAGGGCAACTATAGCTCGGTATTCCTTCGCAAAGAATTCAACGTATCGGGCACCCTCCCGAATCAGTTGGTCGTTCGCGTCTACTACGATGATGGTGCGATCGTCTGGATCAACGGGGTCGAAGTCGCGCGACTCAATGTCGCTCTCGGAGACATCACGTTCGAGGGGATCCGCGCCTCCGATCCTCCGGGGGGAACCCCGGGAGCAGCCATCGGCAGCCACGAACGCGCGTGGGTCGATGTCTCCGTAACCGGTGCTGCAGGATTCCTCGTCCCGGGAACGAACACCATCGCAGTCCATGGTTTCAATACCGGCCTGAACAGCAGCGATTTCTCGATCGACTGTGAAGTAAAGACCCCTGATCCAAGCAGCGGCTCAATCGGCGTTCCGAGTCCGGGCGCCTCGAACTCGGTCTTCTCCCCGAATGCCGCGCCAAATATCCGCCAGGTCGATCACTCTCCACAGCAGCCGGTGGCCGGAGAGGACGTGCTCATCACCGCCAAGGTCACGGACCCCGACGGTGTCGCTTCGGTCACGCTCAGCTACCAATTGGTTGATCCGGGTGCCTACATTAATATGGAAGATGCCGGCTACGAGACCAATTGGACCGACCTCCCCATGCTCGATAACGGAGCTGCCGGCGATGCTATCTCCGGCGACTCCGTGTTCAGCGTCACGATGCCGGGAAATCTGCAAACCCATCGCAGGCTGATCCGTTACCGCATCACCGTGGAGGACGTGCCCGGCACTTCGCAACAGACACCTTACGCCGATGACGAATCACCCAACTTCGCCTACTTCTGCTACAACGGCGTGCCCGATTGGACTGCTTCAAAACGGCCCGGTTCCCAGCCAAACGTGGCCTACCCGGCGGCCGCGCTCGACAGCATGGCCGTCTACCATTTGATCAGCAAGGAATCGGATGTCATCGCCTGCCAATGGACCGGGCCGACCGACAGCGTCTACCGTTACCTCGGCACCTGGGTATACGACGGCAAGGTTTACGATCACATGCGCTACCGGATCCGGGGCAATGCCTCGACCCGCCAGGTTGGCCGCAACAAATGGAAGATCAATTTTCCCAACACCCACCCGCTCGAAGCGCGCGACAACTACGGCAAAAAATATCAGGTGCCCTTGGACAAGATCAACGTTCTTCCCGGCTCGAACCCGTGGTGGCGTAACAACGCGTCGACCGAAGGCACCATGTTCTGCGAGTCGCTCGGTTTTCGCGCCTACCAAATCTCCGGAGGGACCGGCTGCAACACACACTTCTTCCACTTCCGCGTCATCGACTCCAATGAGGAGGCCCCCGCCGATCAATACGCCGGCGATTTCTGGGGGATGTATATTGCCATCGAGCAACCCGAAGCCGAGTTCCTCAACGAGCGTGATTTGCCGGACGGCAACATCTACAACGTCCACGGCGGCAGCGGCTCCAGCCTTCGCAACCAGGGTGCCACCCAGGTCTCCAACAAGAGCGACCTCTTCGCCTTCCAGGGCTTGCACAATAGCGGCACCTCCCAGGCACAGTGGGAAGCCAACCTCGATTTCGAGGACTACTTTGCCTTCAACGCGATGAATCTCGCCATCAATAATTCGGACATGCGCAATCAGGAGAACGTGAACTACTATCACAACTCCAAAACCGACAAGTGGCATACCCTTCCATGGGATCTCGACCTCACCTTCGAGGACGCCCCCCACCTCGGACGCGGCGACACCGCCCAGTGGGAACAGATTTACCACTGTCTGCAATATCCGGAGATCGGCCAGGCCTACGAGAACAAGGTGCGCGAAATTCTCGACCTGTTTCTCGACAACGATCAAGCAGCAATCCTGACCGACGAATTCGCCGGCTTTATGACCAAGGGCGGTGCCAACAACCTCGTCGAAGCCAGCCAGGCGATGTGGGACTACCACCCACGCAAAGTGAAAAAAGGAATCTGGTACGGCAACTTCAATACCTCGCTGCTGCCGAATCGCACCTTCACGGATCTCACCCAATACACCAAAGACTTCCTCACCGTTGGCGGCTACGGTCGCGAGCAACTCGCGGCCAAACAGGTCGATCCGGCAATCCCCAACAAGCCGACCATCAACTACGGCGGAGACGCCGGCTTCCCGACGGATACGCTGACGTTCACTTCGTCCTCATTCTCAGATCCACAAGGAGCCGGCACCTTCGGCTCAATGGAATGGCGCGTCGGTCAGGTCCACAACCCTTCGACTCCTGGCTATCTCGCCGACGATCTCTATATCTATGAAGCGGAAACCTTCTACCAGACCGATCGCCTGACGCCCTTTAGCAGTTCCTTCACCTTCCCCGTTGCGGCCAGCGGAGTGCGGGTCGGCAGCACCTACCGCGCGCGCGTGCGCCACATCGACAGCTCCGGCCG
>CALFSW010000088.1 GCA_937916505.1 uncultured Verrucomicrobiales bacterium
CGCGGGGTGTCCAGCCGTTGGTGGTTTTGCCGTCGAAGAGGTTGATCCATTCGGCTTGGGCGGGGAGGATGAGGATGAGGAATGAGAGGAGAGATTTGAGCATGAGATTTGAGCGCTTGGTTGAAGGGATTGTGGAATTGCTTTCTTTTGTAGATCCGGATACTTTGGCCAATCAATATGAAAAATCGATGGGCTAAAATGATACTTTCTGCGATTTTGTTTGCGGGTTCGATGTTTCTCAATTCTTGCACTTCGGCGGTGGGTGGAAGCGCTTGTTCGAACAGTGATGGGGCTCTCAGTAATGCCTCTTTCGTGATTGTGGAAACTCCCCGGTCGGGTCAACGGGTGAGTAGTGGCTTCGCGGTGTCCGGTTGTTCACGCACTTTTGAATCGAATGTGAATTGGGTGCTTAAGGACCGTAAAGGAGCGGTCATTGCCTCGGGGCATACTTCGGGAGGTGGTGTCGATGGGCCTGGGAATTTCTCTACGGTGGTCGGTTACAGCGTGGCAAGTCGTCAGATTGGACATCTTGAAGTGTTTGAGGAGGATGCTTCGGATGGGGAAGGATTTCCTCCCGGTCGAAATGTCATTCCACTCGTTCTTCAGCCTTAAAGGCTGTGAGTCGCGCGCGCGTAAATTTTCATCCTGAAATCCATCCGTAGGGGAAGGATTGGTGAGGGGCTAGAGTCTGGGTTTTGGGACTTTGACTGGGGCTTGCCAGGCGGGGGCGCCGGTGAGTTTGATTTTGCGTTTGTAGATGCGGTGGCGGGTGGCGATGTAGAGGGTGTTTTGGTGGAGGTAGCAGTAGTTGACGCGACCGTCTTCGTAGGCGGGTTTGGGGAGAACGAGTTGGACGCGACCGGGTTGGTCGAAAATTTGGAGGCCGGCTTCGGTGCCGACGAGGAGATGGCCGGAGGCGGCGGCGAATTGGCCGTCGAGGGCACAGCGGCCATCGGTGGTGGGACGCTGGGCGTAGAAGTAGGGCTGGGGGTGGAGGGGGATATCTCCGCTGAGGGTGTAAGAATGGATGAAGGGGCCATCGAAGTGGCAGACGAGGAGTTGAGATTGATCGGCGCTGAGGCCGATGCCGTTGCAGCCTTTGAAAGGTATTTTTTGAGGGGTTCTAAATCTGTAGGAACTGGTGACGGTGCTGTTCTTGGGGCTGGTGAAGTAGATTGTGCCATCATTTCTGACCACGATGTCGTTGGCTGCGGCATTTTTTATGAGGGTTTCAAATTTTCCAGTCTCGAGATCATAGGAGCGGACATCGGAGCCGGCGGTGTAGAGGGTTTTGCCATCGGGTCCGAGGGCGATGCCGTTGGCGCGGGCGGTGTCTTTGGCAAAGAGGGTTTCCTTGCCATCGAGGGTGATTTTGTAGAGTTCGCTGTCGGGGACATCGGTGAAGTAGAGGGTGCCATCGGCGGTGACAGCGAGGCCTTCGGCCCAGTTGTGGCCTACGGAAACGAGCTGCCAGTTTTCGCCGGGAATGAGGTATTCGGCGGCGCGGGATTTGCATTTGTCGAGGTGGACGGAGACGGGTGTTTTGCCGTGGTCTTTCCAGAGCCAGGTGAGAGCTTCGAGGAGGATTTTGTTTCCTTCCTTGCGACTGTGGCCACCCTCGTCCCAACGGTGGGTGTGCTCGTAGCCGGAGAATTCGAGAGCACGCTGCATCGTCTGGTTGGCCATCCACCAGTCGCCTCCATAGATATTGAGGTCGTTTTTGCCGTCCTGAAGGAAGATGCGGAGGGGTTTGGGTTCGGTCTTGCGGATGAGGGCGGGGTAGTCGTTGCCGCCGCGAAGGCCGACGTAGGTGCCGATCATGGAGTAGACGCGGCGGAAGTGGTCGGGTCGTTCCCAGGCGGCGGTAAAGGCGGCGATGGCTCCGGAGGATCCGCCGCAGAGGCCTCGGTCATCGGGATTCCCGGAGATGTTGTAGTCCTTAAGAAGGGGGATCATTTCCTCGATGAGGAAGTTGGCGTAGTTGGGGCCCATGCCGTCGTATTCGAAGGAGCGGTTGAAGCGGGGTTGGGCGTTTTCGTTTCCCGGGGGAGCGGGGACGACGCCGGGGTTGATAAAGAGGCCGATGGTGACGGGCATGTCTCCGGAGGCGATGAGCTTGTCGAAGGCATCGGGAACGTAGCCTTCTTTTCCGGGGGTGCGGACGAAACCGGCTCCGTCCTGGAAGATCATGAGGCAGGCGGGCTTGGCGGAGTCGTATTCGGCGGGGACGTAGACCCAGTAGTCGCGGGTGGTGCCGGGGAAGATCCTGGACTTGTGAAACTGGTGTTTGGTGAGCTTTCCGGTGGCAAAGGCAGACGAAATGAGCGCGAGGAAGAGCAGGAATCGCATTGCTCCAGTTAAGAGATTCCCATGTGGAAAAGGAATCAAGAAATCGGAAGCGGGTGATTTCGTCACCTTCGCCCTTCCACCGGATTTGAAAGAGGAGTAAGTTGCATTTGTTATGAAAATGCGTTCTGTCCTTTTATTCACACTTGCGGCTTTTGGAAGCTTGCGTGCCGAGATTGTGATCAATGAGATCCACTACAACAGTCGGCCCAATGATGCGCGGGATGAGTTCATTGAGCTCCATAACACCGGGGCGGGAGCCGTGGATTTGGAAGGTTGGTTTTTTAATTCAGGTGTGGACTACACCTTTCCCGCGGGAAGTGAGATTGAAGCGGGTGGATTTCTGGTGATTGCCGAGAATCCAGTGGCTTTGATGGATCAGCACGGGGTGGGAGCGCTTGGTCCGTATTCGGGAAGACTTTCGGGCGAGGGAGAGAGCATCGAATTGCGTCAGGCCAATGGCCGGATTGCTGACACGGTGGGCTATTCGAATCATTTCCCGTGGCCAACAGCAGCCGGGGGCGCGGGGTCTTCGATGGAATTGATCAATCCCGGATTGGACAATGATTTGGGTGGATCGTGGAGGAGTTCGCAATTGTCGGTTTTACCTGCGTTGACCTTGATTTCCGAGAGTGCAGATGGGTGGCGCTGGCGACGTGGAACGAGCGAGGCTTCTTCGCCGCTCAATGCCTGGACGGCCGGGGAGTTTGGAGAGGATGGAACGTGGATGACGCAGGCGATGCCAATCGGATATGGCGGTGTGGGAACGGTGGTTTTTAATCCGGCCATTTCCAATATGAGAAATGTGCACTCGAGCATTTTTCTTCGCCGTGAATTCGAGGTCGCGGCTGGTGAGATTCCGCCGAAGCTTCAGCTGCGATATCTCCTGGATGATGGATTTGTGGTTTATGTCAACGGGCAGGAGGTTTTTCGGACAGACAACATGGATGGAGGGCAACTGACGGTTGCTGATACAGCCAACTCAAGTGGAAATGAAACGGCGTGGCAGGAAGCGGAGTTTACGAGTGGCGCGGCGCAACTTCAGGAAGGGACGAATGTCATCGCGATCCATGCCTTTAATAACAGTTTGGGGAGCAGCGATTTTGGAGTGAACGTGGAATTGAATCGACCCGAACCGGATACTTCGGCTCTGCCCCGGCCTTCGCCCGGAATTGGGAATACCGTTTTTTCAGAGACTGCTCCCCCGGCCATTCGGCAGGTGGATCATTCGCCGAATCAGCCCAAAACGGGGGAGACGGTTGTGATCACGGCAAAGGTGACGGATCCGGATGGCGTGGCCGCGGTGACTTTGGAGGCCCAGGATGTCGCGCCGGGTGCTTACGTGCCGCCTTTCCTGGCAAAATCGACCTCGCTGCTTTTATCGAGACCAACCGACCCGAGGACACCCAATCCGGCATACGAGCAGAATTGGACGACGCATGTGATGGTGGATGACGGAAGTGGAGTGGATGAAGTGGCGAATGATGGCATTTACTCGGTGGCTCTGACGCCGAGACAAAACCGGACCCTGGTGAGATATCGAATCATGGTGGAAGATTTGGAAGGGACTGAAGTGCGTGTTCCCTACGCGGATGACGAGCGATTGAACTTTGGATATTTTCAGTATGAGGGTGTCCCGGATTATCAGACAACGGCGGGAACGTTTCCGGCCGAGACCATTGAATCGGTCCCGGTTTATCACGTCCTGACGACGGCGGCGAATTTCGATCAAGCGGTGGCTTACAATAGCGGGGACCGGATTCCTTCGGGCAATTTTGATGCCCGGAGTGAATACAACTGGAGTTGCACCTTCGTCTACGACGGGGAGGTTTATGACAATGCCCGCTACCGGCTCCGCCAACGGAATGCCCGGTATGCGGGAAGCGGCAAACGGAGTTTGAAGTTCCGCTTCAATCGCGGAAACTATCCGACTTTTCGTGATCGGAATGGGGACAAATACCCACAGCCCTGGAAGTACCTCGCGACCCACAAGATGGTTGGCTCGCGCGGAAATCTCACTTGGGGGATGGATCAGGCCACCAACCATCTGATGTGGAATCTGACCGGAACACCGGCTCCTTTCACTCATTGGGGGCACTTCCGGGTCATTCAATCTGCCGCCGAGGCGACGTCTCAGACCCAAGGGGATTATTACGGAATGCTTTTGGCGTTGGAGGAATTTGACTCGCGCTTCCTGGATTCCCACAATCTTGAGAAAGGGAATCTTTATAAACTCATCAGCTACCGGACGAACGGATTGGATGTGCAGCGTTATCAGGCTGCAAATGCGGTGAACGATGGATCGGATTTTTCAACCATCATCAACCAGTTGCGTCCGACGAAGGATGACAATTGGCTTCGCGAACATGTGAATTGGGAAAGCTGGAATCACTACCATGCGGTGGTGGATATGATTCGCCACTATGATGTGCAGCCAAATACCGGAGAGCATCTCAAGAATCGGGCGTATTACTTTGAGCCCTCGCCGACCAATCCGCTGGGGCGCTTGAATGTCTTGCCGTGGGATTCCGACACGAGTTGGGGGCCGAACTGGAATGCCGGGATGGATTTTCCCAAGCAGGCTATTTTTGGAGCAAGTGGAGTGGGAGTGCGCGAACCCTTTACCATCGATTATCTGAATACGGTGCGGGAGATGCGGGATTTGATTTGGACACCGGAGCAGATCGCATTGATGACCGATCCGCTCGCGGCCAAGATCGATGACATTACGGAGGCTGATCGGGCACGTTGGCCGGGTGGCGTCCCGCTGGACCGGGTGGTGGCGGACATGAAGAAGTTTGCCTTCGATGGAGGCCGCTGGACCGGGGGAGACAATGGCGGCATGCCGTTGATCTCACGTGACAGCGGCATTTCGGGTCAGCAAGGGCGCGATGCCTATCTGGACGCCTTGGTGGCGGATTCGGCATTGCCGGCCAAGCCAACTCTGACCTATAGCGGGGTTGCCGGTTTTCCACAAGATGGGGTGGCGTTTACCAGCAGCGATTTTTCGGATCCGCAAGGAATTGGGTCGTTTCAGGCCATGGAATATCGCCTTGCCGAAGTGAGCTCCCTGGGGGGAGGGCTTCGAGAAATTATGCCCGGCGGGCGGACTTGGTCTTATCGGGACGACGATGTCGATCAGGGGACGGTCTGGAGGGAAGCGGGATTTGATGACAGCAGCTGGAACACAGGATTGGCTCCGTTGGGATTTGGAGGGGTGAACGGATTGGTTTTTGAGACAACGATCGAGCGGGGGATGCCTACGGCCTATTTCAGGACGACGATCAACGTCACAGATCTTGATTTGATTGATCATTTTATTTTCAGGCTTTTGCTCGATGATGGGGCGGTTGTCTACGTAAACGGCGAAGAGGCCTTCCGGGAAGGGATTGCCGACGACGAGATGGTGACTCATGAGACCCTCGCCCGTGAAAATGGCGATGAGCTCGTTTTTGACGATTTTGAGGTGAGTAAGAGCTTATTTGTGGAAGGGGCCAATGTCATCGCGATTGAGGTTCACAACCGGACTCTCGGGAGTGCTGACATGGGCTTTGAGATGACCCTCGACGCGCGGGAAGTGCTCCTTCCGCCGGGAGAAAGCCCATCATTTGAGTGGGCATCAACATGGGAATCCGGGGAATTGACGACTTTTGCACCGACGGTGGATGTTCCTCCGGTGACGAAAGTGGGGCGAACCTATCGGGCGCGTGTCCGGCATCAGGATGACACCGGGCGCTGGAGCAACTGGTCGGAACCGGTCGAGTTTTTGGCGGGTCAGCCGACCATTCAGCCTTACCTCGACAGTCTGGTGATCAGCAAGATCATGTATCATCCCCTTCCTCCGGGCGAAGATGAATTGGCGGTCCTGCCTTCGGCGGAAGAAGCCGACTTTGAGTGGATTGAGATCATGAATATTGGCAGCGGGTCTCTCGATCTCACCGACCTCCGATTTACGAAGGGAATTGAATTTGATTTCATCAATGGAAGTAAAACGGCAATCGCTCCCGGAGAACGCCTCGTGATTGTTGCCAATGAAGAAGCGTTTAATCTGCGCCACGGATACGCCGCCACGCCTGAATTCGTGATTGGCGAATTTTCAAAGAACCTTTCCAACGGAGGTGAGTTGGTGAAGCTCTCTTTCGGCGCGGGAACTCTTATTCGAGAGGTCGAATACAATGACAAGTTTCCATGGCCGGACGCTTCAGATGGAAGTGGAGCAAGCCTCGTGCTTGTTGATGGTTTTGGAGCTGATGGCGGCGATTGGCGTCCGAGCGTGGGTGGGAATGGTGCGCCGGGAGTTGACGATGGCCTGGCCTTCACCGGAGATCTCAATTCCTATGCTCTTTTGAGTGGCCTCGAGATTGAGACCGTGGAAGTGACGGGCGACCTTTATGCGGAGCTGACCTTTGTGCGCCGGGTGAATGCTGATGATGCCAAGATCACTTTGCAGTCCTCGGTGAATCTCGGGGAATGGGAAACGGCGCAAGCGACGAAGATTGGAGAGTCCTTCGGACCCGGCGATCAGGGGCGGGTGACTTATCGTACGAAATGGCCTGTGAAGAACTTGCGAAGCGATTTTTATCGTCTCAAACTTGAAGTGAAATGAGGTCTGCGGAAGCGATCAAGGAGGCACTTGAGGCATCGATTGCTGCTGGCGAAGTGGTGGGAGCGATTGGTCTCGTGACGGGAGCTGAGGAGACCCTGGCTTTGGTGACGGCAGGATATCAGAATCTTGAAGAAGAGATCCCGATGAGGGAAGACGCGCTTTTTTGCATCGCCTCCATGACCAAGCCGATCACGGGGATCGCGGGGATGATGATGCTGGAGGAGGGGAAGCTTTCGCTTGATGATTCGTTGGCCAAACATCTTCCGGAATTTTCGGAGCTCAAAGATTCGAACGGAGAACCGGTGACCGTGACTTTGCGCCAGTGCCTCAGTCACACTTCCGGAATGAGTGATCTGAGTCTGGAGGAGGAGGACGGTTGTCGGCAGCTTTCCGACTTTGTTTCGTTGATTGTTTCGAAACCTGTGAATTTCCTTCCTGGAACCGAGTGGTGCTATTGCCAAACAGGCATCAACATGACTGCGCATGTTGTTGAGCGACTTTCCGGTATCGATTTTCCGACCTTTGTCAGGGGGCGTATTTTTGAGCCACTCGGGATGAAGGACACCACTTTCTATCCGGATGAGAGCCAGATTTCGCGAATTGCCTTGGTTTACGGGCGCACGGAAGAAGGAGGGTGGGAAAAGGGTGATCATGATTGGGTGACCCATGGCCGATTGGAGACGAGCGACCGCTATCCGAAGGCCAACGCCGGCCTTTTTTCGACAGCGGCGGATTACGCTCGATTTTGCCGAAGTCTCTTGAACCAAGGGGCTGGATTGGTGTCACCCGAGTCGGTTCGGGAGTTTTGCTCGGTGCAGACCGGGGAGTTGGAGACCGGGTTTACCCCGGGAAATGGCTGGGGCCTGGGGTGTGCCGTGATGAAACAACCGCAAGGGGTGACGGCGATGCTTTCATCCGGAACCTACGGGCATGGTGGACTTTATGGGACCCAGGGCTGGATTGATCCGGTCGAAAAGCGGGCATATATTTTAATGGTTCAGCGAAGTGATTTTGAGAATGCCGATGAGTCCAAAGTGCGGGAGGAGTTTCAAAGAGCGGCCGCCAAAGCCTGCCGGGAGAAAGGAGCCCCAACAGGTCAAGAAGATGTAATCGACTATGGCTAAGTGATAGCGGGTGATTTTTCTTCGACACAAACATCACTTTTTCTTGTTTTTTAAAAAAATTAGCCGCAAGGTTCGCCGGTAACTTCTTTCCATGAACTCACTCCCCTTTAAGTTCTGGTTGGTCTTGGTTAGTCTGGCTACCTTCACCAGCAATCTATCCGCCGCCGATCAGGTTGCAGATACCGTCTCTGTTCCCGAACCATCGGCAGCTCTGCTTGGTGGTCTGTGCGGGGTTATATTTCTCCTCTGGCGCAAAAAGTAGAGCGGAGCCCGGATCCGGGTACTTTCGTTTCCTTCTTGCTATTAGGGGCAAAGGTTGAAACCTCACTCTCTTCACGACGATCGTACTTTCGAAGTCTGACAACGACCCAACATCCCATGGACACTCCTCCGTTTACCGAACTCGGCCTCCCCGAGCCCCTCCTTGCCGCCGTGCTCGACATGGGTTTCGAAAGTCCGTCGCCGATTCAGGCCAAAACCATTCCGTTGGCTCTGGAAGGGAAAGATCTCATCGGGCTTTCCCAAACGGGCTCGGGTAAAACTGCCGCGTTCGCATTGCCTACCCTCGCTCGCATTGACCCTCACCTCGCGGAGCCACAGGCGCTCATTGTCTGCCCGACCCGGGAGCTTGCCGTGCAGGTTTGTGAGGAGGTTTTTCGCCTCGGATGCAAAATCAAAGGACTTCGTGCTCTTCCGGTTTATGGAGGCACTCCCATCGACCGGCAGCTGAAGGGCCTCCGAAAAGGAGCACATATCGTGGTGGGGACGCCCGGGCGTCTCCTTGACCACCTCAAGCGACGGAGTTTCAATCCAAACAATATCAAAACGGTCATCCTCGATGAAGCCGATCGCATGCTCGACATGGGCTTCCAGGAAGAAATGGAGGAACTCCTCGCTGCCTTGCCAAAAGAGCGCCAGACGATGTTCTTTTCGGCCACGATGAACCGTCGCGTCAGCCGGCTCATCGATAATTTTGGCAAGAAACCCGAGCTTGTCGAGATTGAGGCCAAATCCCTCACGGTGGATGCCATCGACCAATCTTGTTACGAAGTACGCCAACGCTCCAAAGTGGAGGTGCTCTCACGTCTTCTTGATATCGATCCGCCGCGTCTTGCACTTGTTTTCTGCAACACCAAGCGACTTGTTGATGAGGTGACCGAAGGTCTTCTGGCACGCGGCTACTCTACCGATCGGCTCCATGGAGACATGACCCAGCAGATGCGGGAGCGGGTTTTGGCTCGCTTTCGCGAGGGCACGATCGAGATTCTCATTGCGACCGACGTGGCGGCCCGCGGTCTCGATGTCGATGATATTGATCTGGTGGTGAACTACGAGATCCCGCACGACCCCGAGGATTATGTTCACCGGATTGGTCGAACCGGCCGCGCCGGACGTTCCGGAAAGGCGGTGAGCTTCGTTTTTGGACGCGACATTTACCGCCTTCAGACCATCGAGAAATACACCCGTCAAACAATTCGTCGCGAGCGGGTGCCGAGCCAGGAGCAGGTGGAAGGAAAGCGGGCCGATAATCTATTTCAAACGATTCAAGAGCGGCTCGAAGGCGGGAAAGTGGGTGACTATCAAACTTATCTCGATCGACTTCTTGAGCAGGGGCACACCGCGACTGATATCGCCAACGCCGCCTTCTCACTTCTGCGTGAGTCGACGACCCGCGAAGGTGAGTTTATTGCCGAGGACAAGCAAAAGGAGGCTTTTTCCAACGAACGTCAACGTTCCACCTGGAAGGACGACCGCGGTGATCGCAAGGAACGCCCCGAGCGCAAGGAGCGTGACCGCGGCTCCAAGCCCGAACGTAATAATTCCAAGGGCATGTCCTGCCTCGTCATGAACCTCGGCAAAGCCCAGCACATCAAACCCGGTGACATTGCCGGAATGATCTACCGCGAGTGCAATGTCCCCGACGGTTCACTTGGAAAGATCACGATCTTCCCGAAGCATACCCTCGTCGACGTGAGTAAAGAGATCGCCAACGACGTCATCGATGGTCTGCGTAGCGCGACCCTCCGTGGTCGCAGCTTCAAGATCGATCACGACCGGAAGAAGTAAGTCAGGTGACAAGAAAAACGGCGATTCGATGATTCGAATCGCCGTGGTGCCGTGGTTTTCGAAATGCTTTTTAAGGGGCGTTTCCGGAGACCGAGAGTCTCACGAAGATCTTCGAAGAAACAGGTCCGGCAACTTCAGCCTCCACGGTGGTTTGTCCTTGCGAAGGAGTGTTTGGGGAGACATTGAAACTGACGATGGTGCCGTCGGGATTTTCGGTGTCATCTTCGTAGAAGTTTACCAGGTCGGTTGACCAGGTGTAGGATGCCGTGGCGGCCTCGGGGGCCGGATCGTCACTTTGGGAGTGGGTGAAGACCATGTTCTGGCTTCCCTGATCGACAGTTCCAACGATGAGGCCTTGTGAACTTGCGGAGGGATCGGTGCCGAGGAAATTTTCGAGACCGTTTGGCTGGCCATCTTTATCGGGGTCATCATTGAATCCGGTAAGATCTCCCACGCCCGGGAAGCCTGCGATCCAGCCGGCGAAACCAGCTGGAATCCCCCCGGGAGTCACGATGTTGTCGTAGCCAACGATGGAGTTCGCTCCCCAAAGCGGAACCACTTTCAGACCGTTGATTCCGGATGGGATGAAGACTTCAAAGGTATAGGTTTCCCAGGTGGAACCATCGCCGATGAGAGCGGGGAAGGTGTCTCCCGTCGATCCGGTATCCACTCCGTCGGTGTAGAATTCGACCTTTAATCCTCCGATGCTCCCCCCTTGGAAGATTTTCATATCCAGTTGGAAGTCATAGGTTCCTTCCTCTGTGATTCCGAATTTGCTGATGGGGGTGACACTGGAATTGTTGGAAGCCAAAACACCCCAGCCGCCGCCAGCGGTGTTGTCCATTTGTCCGTAGCGTCCCGGGTTTCCTCCAGTCTCCGGGAAGTCGAATGAAACCGATTCGCTGAATTGGGCCCAATTGGTGTTGCCGGCCTCAAAGTCGGCGTTTTGAATTGGAGGAGAAGGACGGGGTGTGGTGTTGAAGGTGAAGTTGTCATAGGCCACGCTCGATCCGGGTCCCCAAAGCGGAACCAGTTTGATGCCATCGGCATCGAAGGGAATGGCAATTTCATAGTCGTAGGTTTCCCAGGTGTTTCCGTCTCCGATGAGCGGGGCACGAAGATCGCCGGTGCTTCCCTTTCCTGCCGAGCCCTGGTAGAACTCGACCTTGAGACCTCCGGGCGCACCGCCCGAAAGGAGCTTCATGTCCTGGCTGAAGACATAGGTTTCTCCTCCGGTGAGTCCAAGCCCTCCAATCGGGATGATGCCACCGCCGTTTGAGATCCAGACACCGAAGCCCTCGCCATCGTTGGTCATGACTCCGTGACCATCGGGATTTCCGTCGGTTGGGTTGTAGCTGAAGGTGGTGTTGGGAGCGCCTCCCTCTGACCACTTGGTATTTCCGTCCTCAAAATCGCCGTTGGGGATTTCGCTGACATCGGCGATGTTGATCGGGGTCGTGTCAAAGGTGATGTTGTCATAGCCAACCACTGAGCCACCTCCCCAAAGAGGAACGATTTTAATGGCAGTGGTGGTGGCGGGGATTCTCACTTGGAACTCGTATGACTCCCAGGTTGTGCCGTCGCCGATGAGTTCCGGGAAGATATCTCCGGTTGAGCCATCGCCCGAGGCGCCGTTGGAAAAGTCCACTTTGAATCCTCCGATGTTTGAACCGGAGAAGATTTTCATGTCCTGGCTGAAGGTGTAGGCTTCTCCGGCGATCAGTCCAAGGCCGGAGAGGGGGAGAGCAGTGCCATTTGCGGTCACAAGGACTGCCCATCCGCCATCGTTTGCGGAATGATCAATGACGCCGTGTCCCGTTGGGTTCCCGTTGGAACCCGGGAAATCAAAAGCAAAGGTGCCACCCCCGCTGTTTTGTTCCCAGGCGGCCCCGTCGGCGGCTTCGAAATCGGCGTCCGGGATTTCGGTTGGAGCAACCAGCGGGGTGTCCTCGACCACAATATTGTCGTAGGCGACCTTCGATTCGGCGCCCCAGAGCGGGACAATTTTAATGCCATCGGTTCCCGAGGGGATGGCAATGTCGAAGTTGTAAGTGGCCCAGGTGCTGCCATCTCCAATCAGGTTGGGAAAGATGTCACCGGTTGAACCGTTGCCGGAGGCACCGGCAAAGAAGTCAATTTTGAATCCCCCCACCTTGGTTCCGGAAATGATCTTCATGTCCTGTTTGAAGGTGTAGATCTCCCCGGCGCTCAGACCCAGATCGGCGAGAAGAATCGGAGCTTCAAAGTTGGAAATCCAGATTCCCCAGCCTCCGCCACCGGTATTGTCGATGACTCCGTGGCCATCGGGGTTTCCGTCGGCTCCGGGGTATTCGTAGAGGAATGTTCCTCCGCCATTCGCCTCGACCCAGCCATTTTGGCCGCTTTCAAAGTTGCCGTCGGGAATCTCAACGAGCACGGCATTTACGCTGGTGGTGATGACCGCCAGAAAGGCTGCCGGGGATGGAAATGGAAATCGTTTCATGGTATGATTCTTCGATGATGTTGAGATGAAGATCATTGCATTGAATTACATGGGCGCAACGTCAATCTTCATTGATTGAGGAAGTGCCGGAAGTGAGTGACAAGGTGCGGGACCTCGTCGCGGAAATGGTGGTCGGGATCGTAGACCTCAATTTGATCGGGTCGCAGCCCGGTCAGGACAGAGGCCCGGCCGGGCTTGCAGCGGGGGATTTGGTTGCAGGCCCGATCGAAGCGGATCTCTTTCCCGGCGAATTTGGTTAGGGTGCGAAGGTGACGAAAAGTCGAGCGAAGGTTTTTTGTCGTGGTGCGATGGGAATTGCAGAACGGACTGTGACCAATGTGGTGCCATCGGTTTGGTCGATGCGGGAGACGGGGATGGCGGTGCGTTCCCAGGTGACGAGGTCGCTACTGATCTCGGGGATCACCAAAGCATCGGCGAGTGAGGTCCTGATCTGATAGGTGAAGGCAACAAATTGATCTTCGCCGGCTGTGACGGGTGCGGTGCTCCAAAGGGGGTCACGATTGAGATCCGCTCCCTGGACATAAAGAATGAGATTTTCTTCGGTTTCTCCGGGGGAGATGTCTTCCGGACCGGTCCCCGGATTGGTGGAGCTTCCATAAACATCAAGAGCCCATTGTTGGAAGGAGAAGCCGTCCGAAAAACCGGGGCTGCCGTGGGTGAGGGAGGAGGCTTGCCAGCTTGCGGCATCCCCAAGTTCCTGTGCGGGAATTGAAGAGTTGATTAAGACCAGGCTCGGTCCCCTCCCGTCGGGTTCGATCGGCCACGGGGCCCGGTCATTATAGGCAAAGGAAAAGAGAAGTTCTCCCCCGGGGTCCCGCAGAGCCAGCGTTTCGCCGCCATTGGAAAGATTTGAGCCGGCTTCGAACTCGCCCAAAATGAAGGAATCGGCGGCGCTCCCGTATCTTGCGAGGAAGGCGGCGCGACCACTTACGATGACGGCCCGGCCGGCGGCGGGAATCACGCTGCCTTGGGGAAAGGTCAAGGTGAGGCCTCGATCAAAGACGCAGTTGCTGAGATCCATGTCGCCGCCCGAGGTATTGAGAAGTTCCAGGAATTCGTAGTCGTTCTTGTTGGTTGAGGTCGCCACCTCTTCAGCCGATTGGGCGTCGGCAGGATGGTAGTGAATCTCGCTGACGATCAAATTTGCGGCTGAGGCAGGTGAGGCGATGGAGTAATACTTTTCAGTGAGAGGGGACCATTGGCCGGAGTCGTCGAGGGTGCGTGTTTTTAACAAGGTGCTTGTGGTAATTGAAAGAGGGCTGTCGAAAGCCAGCGCGGATTCGGACACCGTGGCGGAGGTCCCGGAGCTTGCGAAGAGAATCGCTTGAATTAAGAAGTCGCTACTTCGGGGTGATCGGTTTTGGCCGTGAATGGCAAGGACATTGGTTCCAACCTGAAGTTGAACCAGTTGGGGAGTGAGGTCGAAGTTTTGGTAGCGCACGGCGTCGTTGTCGGAATGGGAGTCCGAGGAGGTGGCGTTCCAGGTGGAGGCCCCGAAGTTCTCCCACTCGACGAGGGCCCCGTTCAGGTATGCGCCAAAACCGTCGTCATAACGCATTCTTAGGGTCAGGCTGCCAAGGCTCTCAAGGGTGGCTTGATCGGGGATGGTAAATTGAAACCGGAGGTAGGCGGAGGCATTGGTTTCGTACATCGAATTCAAAGGGGTGGAGATCAACCTTTGGTATCCGTTTCCCTGTTCAAAGCCCACGCCATTGCGTCCGGTGATCCAGTCGTCGATGTTTGACGGTTCGGCATTGGCACGCCAGGCAAATCCAATTTCGCCATTGATGGCGGCAGTGGGGACGATGGCGCGGACTTGTGAGTCTTCGCTGATGAATGAAAGGATGGAACTCCGACCGGGGGTGCGGGGGTCACTGCCATCGGTCGTGTAGTAAATTGTGGCGCCGTCCGTGCCGGTGGACAGAGTGACCTCCACAGGGGTTGCTGAAGTGTTTCCAGCCGGTGTGGCAATGGGAGCGTTCGTCGCAGGGTAGAGGCCGGCGGTCCGGAAGTGAGCGAGCGCCTCCCGGGTCCGGTTTGGGATAAACTGATTCCGCACCCAGCCGACAGCGGACGTCCACTCGTTGTTTCGAGTGAATGGAGACGAGCGATCAGGCTCAAGCCAGGCCTGAACACCCCAACGCGCGGACTCCGCAACCACCGGGGTTCTTACCAGATTGGTGTAGTGATCCCAGCCCTCGATGAGTGGCCCCGAGGTGAGGGCTCCTCCAAGAAGCATGTGTTTTTGAATCCGGTCTGCGAAGAACAGTTGAAATTCTGGAAAGCGGCGCAGCGCGTCATAAATGAATCCGGGCGAACCGTCGTTGGCAATTCTTGAGAAATCGTTTCGAAATGTCTGGAAGCCGGTAAAGGGGATGCCCATGGACATTTCAGCGTCCCAGCTGTAGAAGAAAAATTTTGTCGTGCCGTTGCGGCTTTTTCTGGCGACATACCAGTTCTTGTCGTCGGAAAATGTGCTGACATCAATTCCGTTGAAAAAGAAAGGCGAGAGCCAGTCTTCGTCGCTGGCCCAGATCCTCTGGATCATGGCATCGGCAAAATTTTCGACATCGAGGTATTCCTGGATGGCCTCATAATCAGAGGAGGAGTTGATTCCGTTGTTGGCGAGAGAGATCAAGGCATTCCAGGCGTCGTCGTTTCCCGCTTCCACTTCCTGGCCGTGCTTGACCACATCCCAGTCGTCGGGATCACCTCCATGGTGGTCCGCATTATAATGTTCGTGGGGAAATTCCTGAAGTTCGTAGAGGCCCCAGTATTGTCCGTTTAAGAAAACGTTGACGTGCCTTCCGTGCGGCGAGGTTTGCCCCATGTTTCGCTGGACCTTGTGAAGGAATTGATTGCGGATGAAAGAAGCTTCATCCCATCTGCTGTCGAAGGTCCAGGCGTCGTGCCCGCCGCCGCGGAGGAGGAGGGTCTTAAATGATCGCACTCGTGATTCCGGGAAGAGGTCATGGTCGAGACGGGGGTTTCCGTAATCGTCCCGAAAGTAGATGCGGAGCGGCTTCTTGGGGTGTAGTCGGGAGTTCCCTCCGTGAATTCTGAGCCCGGCGGGTTCGTGGGTGGAGTCGTCGGGCGAGGCGGGATCAAAGTATTCGAAGTGAATCTCGCGCTCGCTGCTCCGGCCCTTGAGGTTCGGGTTTTCGTAAATCCCGGAAAATCCAAAAATGTCTGAATCGTTGAAGGAAAGTGAGACGACAGGTAAGGCTTTCAAAGCGTCATGAACCTCATTGCGATACGTGGAAGAATTGGTGATGGCCGGATTCATCTCATCCTGGGTCACAATGTCGGAAGTGAAGAGGTAGGACTGGGCGTCAATGTTTGTGGGGACCATTCCCGGCTTGTAGGCGATGGATCTAATGACGGAGCTGGAGGTGACGATAAAAGGGCTGCTGTAAAGGTTGCCCCGGGTGGGAGTTGGTGACGAGCCATCGGAAGTGTATCGGATCGATGCCCCGGGGGTGGCGGAGGTGATCTCCACCGAAACGAAGCCATCATAGAACCCTCGTTTCTTCGAAAAAGTGGTGTCTGAAACGAAGCCGCCCAAAGGTGCTCCATTGCTTGTGGCCGGGGTCGATGGAAAGAGATAGGCAACGGTTCCATCGTTACCGGTGCCATAGGAGACATCACGTCGTTGCTTGGGATAATCGAGATACTCGGAAACGACGATTCCGGATTCATCGGTGAGAACAAGCGAACCGCCCGAGGACGAGAGAGCGAAATCGGTATGGAGTCGGGCGCTCTTTTTACGATTCTTGCCCGATGCGAAAACGACCAGCCGGGTGTTCGGCTCCAGATTTGTTCCGGTGAGGAAAATCCACTTGCGTGGGTTGTCAGGATCATCACTCAGGGCAAAGCCCCCGAGATCGACAGGTGAAGCGTCCGGGTTGTGAATCTCGATCCAGTCGGAGGAATCACCGTCTTCGTCTTCGAGAGAATTTCGATTGCTTGCGAGGAACTCCGAGATGACCGGAGCTGCGTGGCCGACTTGAAAATTCACGAGGATCGCAAGAACTCCCAAGATACCCGGAAACCCGGGAAAGAGGGAAAAGTTGACACCAGAAGAGGGCATGGATTTAAACGTGGTCGGAAAAGCTGGTGAGAACAATGTCCGAGATGAGTTCTTTGTCAGCTGCGGGGCCGCAGGATTTTTTGGGAAGGTTGGGGGGCTTGGCTATTG
>CALFSW010000089.1 GCA_937916505.1 uncultured Verrucomicrobiales bacterium
CCGGTCCAAAGGCGGCTTCAAAGCCCTCCCGCCAAAAGCAAATTCCTAGCAGTAAGACTCCCTAAATCCACCATGAAAAATACACCAACGCAACCCTCCGACACCCGCCGTGACTTCATTAAAAAAAGCACTTGGGCCAGTATCTCGATCATGACCCTTCCGAACGTTGCTCGTGGCACGACCGCCAACGAAAAACTTCGCTTCGCATGCATTGGAGCAGGCGGAAGGGCCACTGCCGGATTTGGTCCGGGGCTCAATGAGCACATGGTCGCCATCGTCGAACCAGATCCGGACGGGCGTGGTGCAAGTCAGATCAAAAAGGCCAAGAAGGCCCAACCTGGTGTGAAGATTTATACCGACTACCGCGAACTCTTTGACAAACACGACGACCTCGATGCCGTCTGGATCGGTTGCCCCGACCACAACCACTACGGCTCCGCCATCCGCGCTCTTGAAACCGGCGCAGGCGTTTATTGTGAAAAACCACTCACCTGGTCGATCGGCGAAGCCGCCGCTCTCCGCGCGAAAGCCGCTGAGAAGAAAGTCGCAACCCAAATGGGTAATCAAGGCCACTCCAGCGAATCGATCCGACGGATCGTCGAAAACCTGCGCGGCGGAACTCTCGGGCCCGTTAAGAAGGTCGTGAGTCAGATGGGCAAAAAGTGGGGCGCCACCGGCATGCCTCCTTTGGGCACCAAACCAACTGGCTTAAATTGGGATTCCTGGTTGGGGCCTGCCGAGGAAATTCCTTACCACAAAGATCTTCATCCCTTCACCTGGCGCAAGTATGGCCCCTTCGGAACCGGAACACTCGGCGACATGGCCTGCCACACCATCGATGGTGCGGTTTGGGGATTGCGACTCACCGAGGCCGACACCTTCCAGGTCGAAGCCGAAAGCGGCGGCCCTAAAAACGGCGGACACGCCCTTGATGCCGTGGTGCGTTGGGATTTCCCCGCCCGCGGCGACATGCCCGCAATGTCGCTTTGGTGGTATCAAGGAAATGCCAAACCGAAAAATCCCAAGGGACTCGGCAAGCTCAACTACAGCACTCTCTATCACGGCGAAAAAGGCTTCATGACCTCCAGCAGCCACTGCGGGGGGGGCGATCTCCTGCCGAAATCCTTTGCCAAGTCTGTCAAGCAAGCCGAGAAAACCATCGCCCGCGTTCCGAGTCACTCCGGCGACTGGATTCGCGCGATGAAAGACAAGAGCGCTCCCGCACCGAGCTGCAATTTCGACTACTCCGGAAGACTCACCGAAATCGTTCTGGCCGGTATCGTCGCTCTGGAGGTTGGCGAAAAACTCACCTTCGACATGAAAACGAGCAAGTTCACCAACAACGATAACGCCAACGCCTTCCTCTGGCGCAAGCCGCGTAAGGGGTGGGAATTTGGTTATCCGGCATAGCCCCGAATGAACCTGTGCTCCTCCATAATTGACCTTCTTCGCGGGAAGAAGGTCATCGATTTGGTATTCGCCATTCAGCAAGCCGGGGCACAAAATCACCTGCCAATTCTGGAGAAACTTGCCGAGGCGGATCCCGCGCCTTTCGTTATCGTTGAGGGAAGCGGTAAAGATACCAAAAAAAAACCTTTCACCCCCTCTGCTCCGGTCCAAAATGCGCATTCAAAGCCCTTCCGCCAAAAGCAAATCCCTAGCAGTGAAAATCAATCCCCCCCGGGTGCACGAAGCTACGGTAATCGGGTAGAATCAAGGGCCTACACCATTTCATGACAACAGTACATTAGACATCCTTAAGCCTAAGCCAAGGGAATTCAGTTTGATCGAATTTCAAAAACCATAACATCCTGTCCTCTCCTGCCCATGTTCGCCGCTGTGGCTTTCGCTCATCATTTCAGCAAAGGCCATAGAGGAGAAATTTCCGCGATTGATCGCGTGAGTGGTGCTGGCGTTTAACGAACACAACAACACCCAGGAGTGGGATGTCTTCGTCAGCATGCTCAGAAGATAGACATCGAGGCCGATCACTTTGGGAGCCGCAAAGGGGCGTTGACGGGCTTGGATTGACCTGCGAATTTCAAGGGCGCAAACCAAGACCCTATCAGCTTGCCCGCCTACGCCATAGTTTCTGCGCTTCCAAACTGAAATCCTGATGATGAAACCCCTCCCGCTTTTCGCCCTATTGATTACAGTCACGCTTGCAGCTTTCTCCCATGCAGCGGAACGACCCAACCTGCTCTTCATCATCGCAGACGACTGCACCTATTTGGACATGGGGGTTTACGGTGGGCAGGCCAAGACACCCGCGCTCGACCAACTCGCCGGCGAGGGCATGCAGTTCTCACGCTGTTTCCAGGCCGCGCCGATGTGCTCTCCCACGCGACACAATATCTACACAACCCCCTTTCTCCCCCATCCGATCCGGTCCAAAGGCGGCTTCAAAGCCCTCCCGCCAAAAGCAAATTCCTGCTATGAGGTTGTTAGAGAAATTGGTTCGAAGAAACGAGCTGGATGGGCTGCTTCAAGAAGCAGTCGATTATGCACGAAACATGATTCGGCAAGATGACAACGAGAGTCTCCCTGCTGCAATAACGTTCGTTGATCTCTTTTATGTAACACGAGAGATCGCCAGTCCAAAAGACTTCATCAAGGAATTGAATGCTCTCGAAGAACGGACACAGCACGAGAGTGTGGCCTTCGCTGTCAACAACACCCTCGTAGAAATTGGCGAACTGGCTGCTCTAGATCGTATGGAGTATTTTCGGGATGGGGAAGAATAGCCTTTTACGCTCAGATTGGGCCTTTTCAGGGGTTGTGCAAAGAACCCCAATTTATTTTTGTGCTTTTAGCCAAGACATGAACGTAGAGACATAGGAATCTAAAGAACAACGCAACTATGAAACTTACCAAAACACTCCTCTTCTCCGCTCTGACCGGACTCGCTTTCTTCGCTGCTTCATGCAGTAATGAGACCAAGGAAAATCTTCCCGATGCTGCTGCTGACAAGGCTGCTGCTGACAAGGCTGCTGCTGACAAGGCTGCTGCTG
>CALFSW010000090.1 GCA_937916505.1 uncultured Verrucomicrobiales bacterium
TCGGTAGCTTGTGACAGAATTTTGATTATTTTTTCGTGGTCACGATGATTTCCGCCTTGGTTGCCAATTATTGCCAGACGGTGCTCTGGAGAAAATGGGTCTTGTTCTTAACGGGACCGCTTTTGCTTTTCCTGGCTCATTTGATTCGGAACCTGATCACTTTGATGGCGATCAATGCGAACTCTGATAGGAAGCTCTCTTGGATGTATCACGAACCAGGTGACCTTCTGCTCATTGTCTTTGTGGTCGTTGGTCTCTATTCCATTTCCCGCCTTCTGAGATGGCGGACGACTTGTTCGTAGTTGGCAGCTTTCGGCTACGGAGTTCTCAGGCGAGGAGGTCTTCAACGACCTTGCCGTGAACGTCGGTGAGACGGAAGTCGCGGCCGCTGTAGCGGTAGGTGAGTTCTTCGTGATTGAAGCCCAAGAGGTGGAGCATGGTGGCGTGGAGGTCGTGGACGTGGACCTTGTCTTTGACGGCAGCGAAGCCGAAGTCATCGGTGGCACCGTGAACGTGGCCGCCTTTGACTCCTCCTCCGGCCATCCAGGTGGCGAAGCCGTAATGGTTGTGATCACGACCGTTGATCTTGCCGGCGTTGGTGCCTTCCTTGGGCATTTCAACAACAGGGGTGCGTCCGAACTCCCCGCCCCAGAGGACGAGGGTTTCATCGAGCATACCACGTTGTTTGAGATCTTGTAAAAGAGCGCCGATGGCCTGGTCACATTCCTTGGCGAGGCGGCGGTGATTGACTTCGAGGTCGTCGTGATTGTCCCACGGTTGACCGGCTCCGTGCCAGACTTGCACAAAGCGGACCCCTCGCTCAACGAGGCGACGGGTGATGAGCATTTGGCGGCCTTGCAAGGTGTCGCCATACATGTCGCGGATGTGCTGGGGTTCGAGGGTGACGTCGAAGGCATCGGTTGCTTCGAGCTGCATGCGATAGGCGAGTTCGAAGCTTTCGAGACGGGCTTCGAGATCAGAGTCGTATTCGCGGGCCTTGGCGTGTTCCTCGTTGAGTTGGCGTAGGAAATCGAGTTGTTCGCGTTGACGATGGCGGGGGAGGTGCTTGGGCGTGACGTGCTCGATGAGCTTGCGCGGGTCGGTCGTTTTAGTATCGACGTAGGTGCCTTGATAGGCGGCGGGGAGAAAGCCGGATTGCCAGTTCTGGGTGCGGGAGATGGGGAGGCCTCCGGGGCACATCGAGACGAAGCCGGGGAGGTTTTGGTTTTCGGTGCCCAGTCCGTAGGTGACCCAGGAGCCGACGCTGGGTCGGGAGAGGCGCGAGTCCCCGCAGTTCATGAGGAGGAGTGACGGTTCGTGGTTGGGGACGTCGGCGTGCATGGAGCGGATGACGCAAAGGTCATCGGCTGATTTGGCGACGTTTGGGAAGAGCTCGGAGACTTCAAGGCCGCTTTCGCCGTACTTTTGAAACTTGAAAGGGGAACCGAGGGCGACGCCGGTGGGGCGTTCGGTTTTTAGCTCGAGAGGGATTTTCTTGTCGTGGTATTTGGTGAGCTCGGGCTTGGGGTCGAAGGTATCGACCTGGGAGGGGCCGCCATTCATGAAGAGGTGAATGACGGCTTTGGCTTTGCCTTTGGTCTGAGGTTGGCGGGGAGAGAGGGGGCTGATTGATTGGCCGCTGAGCGAGGGGACGGCGAGGGCTCCGAGGCCCATGCCGCAGCGCTGGAGGAATTCGCGACGGGATTTGACAAAGCCGCCGTGTCCGAAGTGGTGGTGTTCGCTCATGGTTTAATCGATGTAGAAGAATTCATTGCTCAAAAGAAGGGCCTGTGCAAGTTGCGCGAGCGGGGGGAGGCCGGGGCCGGCGAAGTCATCTTTGGCATTGGAGATGAGGCCTTTGTCGTCGGAGATGCGAGGGGCCCATTGGAAGGAATCGAAAGAGGCATCGCCCCGGCTGTCGGCAACGAACCAAATTTCGCCGCCTGCTTTCACTTCGACCTTGTCGACTTTGATGGGAACTCCTTGAGTGGGCTCGAGGGTCCATTCACCGAGGATTTCACCGGACGGTCTCATGATGCGGGCGATGAGTCCGTTTCCTTGAGCCTGGGTGGCTTTGAAGTTGCCGGCGAGGCTGACGGTGCCGGACTCGATGGCGGTCCATTTCAGAACGGCGTGTTTGTCGGATTCGGAGTGGCCGCCATTGGCGTTCCAGCTGAGCCAGCCGAGGGTTTTGTCGGGAAGGGGCTGCATGCCACGCCAGGTGCCTTGTTCAAAATGGGGGAGGCTTTTGAATTCGAGGGCGTTTTTGAAAATGTAGCCGTAATCCCAGAGGCCGGCGGTGCGTGATTGTCGCGCGTTTTTGAGCCAGGTCTCGGCTGATTCTTTTTCGGTGGGGGTGGGGATGCGTTGGAGGACGGCCTGGTAGATGCCCTCAAGGGACGGGTGGTTGCTTGCGATGGCCCGGGCCTCGCCATGGAGAAAGGGGCTGTTCATGAGATAGAGAGCCTGGGTGGGAGTGGTGGTGGTGGTTCGTTTCATGAGGGCTTCCTCGGAGCCGGGGAAGTCGAAGGAACGCATGATGGAGGGGAGGAAGCCGCGACGGACTTTTCCGTAGATAGTACGACGTGGGTCGTACGGTGGCTTGTCGAGTTTGAAAGGGGTGCCGCCGATTTGGTCGCTGAGGCGTCCGCTGACATGGAGGGCGGAGTCGCGCCAGGCTTCGAGGTCTTTTCGTTGGCGATTGCCCCGTGCGTAGTAGTGGTTGGCAGGATCGCTTTCGTGTGTGCCGAGGCTGGAGCGTTGCCATGTTTGGGAGATTACGATGTGGCGGATGAGGGCCTTGGTGGACCAGGCGTTTTCCTGAAGGAAGAGTGCGAGGTGGTCGAGGAGTGCGCGTTGGAGGGGTTCGGGAGTTTGGGGGCCAAAGTCACCGGGAGAATCGACGAGGGGCGTGCCGGTGAGGTGCATCCAGACCCGGTTTGCCCAAACGCGGGCGGTGAGGGGATTGCGGTCGTCGGTGAGGCGGTGTGCGAATTCGAGTCGTCCGGAACCTTGAGTGAAGTGTTCGTCCTTTTCGCGGAAGAGGCTCAGGAATGCGCGTGGGACGGGGTCGCTTTGGGCCCCGGGGTTCCCGCGTTCGTGAATGCGCGGGTTGAAGGGCTTGGGCTTTTCCTGCACGATCATGGCCCGTGGAATGGCGTGAGGAGAGGAGGCCTGGAATTTGGTGACGGCACCGACGAGCTGCCGGAATTTCAGGCGCTGGGTTTGGTTGACCTTGTTGTTGATCTCTCCGGGGAGGTTGAAGTTGAGATAGTCGCCCGGCGGTTTATATTCCGGAACGCAGTTTTTGACGTGGTCGTGGACGATCTGTGCTTTTTTTTCAAGTTCGGCACGGTAGGCAATGGCGGCGGGGTCTTGCGAGGGTTCGGCAATGACAGGGAGTTCCCGAGGGACGCTGGAGCTGTTGAAAACTCCGTAGAGAGCGTAGTAGTCTGCGGTAGGGATGGGATCGGTTTTGTGATCGTGGCAGCGGGCACAGGCGACGGTCATTCCCATGGTGGCGCGGGTGGCAACGTCAATGCGGTCTCCAATGACGAGGTGGTTTTGACCGCCTTGATAGGCGCGGCCGACGGTGAGGAATCCGAGGGCGGCAAGTTCCTCGCGGGGAAGATCCATGAGGTCCGCTGCGATCTGGCGATGAAGGAATTGGTCGTAAGGAAGGGATTGATTGAAGGCTCGAATGACCCAGTCGCGATAGGTGTAGGCGTAAGGATAGTCTTCGTTTTCGGAACTTGCGGCGCCCTTGGAGTCGGCGTAGCGGGCGACATCGAGCCAATGACGGGCCCAGCGCTCTCCGAAGGCAGGGCGTGCGAGGAGATCATCGGTGAGGTGACCAAGCCAGCCGGGGCGAGGGTCGGCGAGCCACTTTGAGCGTTCGTCGGGAGTGGGGAGAAGCCCGGTCAGGACGTGGAAAGTGCGCCGGATGAGGACTTCGCGCGAAGCCTGGGGAGAAGGGGAGAGTTTGGCCTTTTCGAGGTTGCCATTGATGAGTTCGTCGAGGGACCGGGAGGTGGCGACGGGCATTTGAAAGGCCCAATGCTCTCCGGGCTCGGCGATTTTTTTCGGGCTCGGTGAATTCTCAAATCCCCTGGAGGTGCCGACGAGGGCAAGGATTATGAAAAAGAGGACGCGCATGAGATGGTTACGATGGTGGCGTGGGGTTCTTTCGCTGGCAAAATCATTGCCATTGATAGCGGGTTGGGAGATGCTTCGCGGTATGAGTGACAAGCCACTGAGCGGAAAGACCGCAGTTGTTTTCGGGGTTGCGAACAAGCGAAGCATTGCCTGGGCAATTGCCAAGGCGTGGTCTGATGCCGGAGCGAGGTTGATTTTCAATTATCAAGGCGATCGTCTGAAGGATAACGTTGAGCAGCTTGCCGGGACTTTTGGTGACGATGTGCCTCTTTATCCCTGCGATGTGACAAGCGACGAGGAAATTGATGCCTTTTTCGATAAGGTGAAGGAGCACACCGATACCATTGACCTTGTGTTGCACTCGGTCGCTTTTGCGCCGAAGGAAGCGCTTGAGGGGGATTTCCTGAGCACGACGAGAGAAGCCTTTAAGGTTTCGCACGACATTAGTGCTTATTCATTGGTGGCTCTGGCCCAGCGTGCGGTGCCGATGATGCCAAACGGCGGAAGCATTGTCGCGATGAGCTACTATGGCGCGGCCAAGGTGGTGCCCCACTACAATGTCATGGGTGTCGCCAAGGCCAGTCTTGAGGCTTCAACCCGTTATCTTGCCGCTGATCTCGGACCGAGAAAAATTCGGGTGAACTGCATCAGTGCAGGGCCGGTGCAGACTCTCGCGGCCCGTGGGATTTCTGGATTTGGTTCCATGATCAAGCACTACGAAGAGCATGCGCCACTTCGGCGTTCTTGTTCGACAGAAGAACTGGGTGCGACCGGAGTTTTCCTCGCCAGTGACGGTGCGGCGTCCATCACGGGGCAGGTTCTCTATGTGGATGGAGGATATCAGATCATGGGGATGTAATCCGCTCAATTTAAGACGGTGGAATGGTTCTACGGAAAAGAGGGGCAGCAGTATGGGCCGATTGATGAAGCGACCCTGCGTGCCCGAATGTCCACCGGCGGGATTGGGCCAAAGGACTTGGTCTGGACCGAGGGCATGGCGAAGTGGACGCCTCTTGAGCAGGTCCCTCAATTTTCGTTAGGGAGTGCAGTTCCCCCTGGAATTCCGTTGGGTGATGGCGAAATTCCGTCGGATGAGCCCGGGTCGCCGTATGCCCCTCCGATGTCGAGTCTGGCGGGAGCTTCCTACCAACCTGGTCCCTCTTTGCCCGGGACCAATGGACTGGCGATTGCGAGCATGGTGTGTGGAATCCTTTCCCTTGCTTTCTTTTGTTTTTGCGGAGGGTTGTTCTTTGGCCTCCCGGCGGTGATTTGCGGTCACATGGGGCTTGGACAGCTGAACCATCCGGATAACAAACAACAGGGAAGAGGCATGGCCATTGCCGGTTTGATCTGCGGATACTGCGGAATCGCTCTTCTGTTGGTGATGTTATTGGGCGGACAGGTGAATGCCAGTTTCGATGGATACTAAAAGCCCCCGGCGGGGTGCTTGGCCGTTTTGGGTGCTGGTTGCGCCGCTGATGATTGTTGGGGTCGCTTCGGCCCGTTGGATCGGGAGTTCATTGCCGACCTGTCTGTTCCATCAACAAACCGGGCTTCATTGTCCGGGATGCGGGGCGACAAGAGCGGCCCTAGCGTTGGGTGAAGGGAAGGTGGGAGTCGCGTTGCAAAACAACTTCCTCTTTGTGTTTTGGGTCCTATTCGGCGGAGCGTGGATCTTCTTGAGTGCGACGAGAGAGCGTTTCCCGGAGGTGAAATGGCTGCGCCCGTTTCAATGGCGGCTCTGGTTTCTCTGGGCGATTCTTGCCGCGTTGTTTGTATTCACTCTCCTCAGAAATGTTTCAGGGTTTGAGTGG
>CALFSW010000091.1 GCA_937916505.1 uncultured Verrucomicrobiales bacterium
TGGGTCCCATAGCTTCTCAACCTCGAGCAGCTTGAGCATCGTCGTGCTTTCGCCCCATCAGCGGCTGCCCCCAAACGAGGGCCGTGCAACCTTCCGGGAGACTGGTCCCCTCCTTGTAGGTCCGATACACATCCGAGGGTCCCCAAATATCGGTGACACCCGTGACGATAGGATGATCTTTCATGGCCTCAACGATCGAGCCTCGGGTCGAGTCGGCGTGCCAGCGGCCGTGGTGGCCCATGAAGGCACCACCCAGCACGTCCCTGCCGAAGTTCACGATTTTGTCATCAATCTTGTAAGGGAGCGCGCCATGAAATCCGTGATTCCCGGTGCGCAGGGCGATCAATGGCTTGCCGGAATCGACGTAGTCAATAATTTGCTCCTGCTGCTCCATGGGAAGAGTAAGGAGGCGGGTGAAAAAGAGGACCAGATCGGCTGAGGCAAGATGCTCTAAGCCTGGAATATTGTGCGTCTTGAAGTCGGCTTCCTCGCCCTTCTTCGGATAAACCGGCATGGTCGGATCGACCTCACCCTTGTCGTTGACTCCGAAAAGAACGGTGCAATCAAAGCCGTGATACTTACTCAGGATCTTTGCCATCATTGGCATCGATTGTTCGCTGCGGTATTCCTGTTCGGCGGTGATCAACACGATGTGCTTGCCTTTGCCAGGTCCCTCACTGCCGGGATAGGTCAGCCATTGCGGACTGTCCGGGACGGGGTGAGCCGAGATCTGGCAAAGGCAAAGAAGAAGCGCGGCTGAGGGGATGACTTGGCGGAGCAATCGGGTCAACATGATGGTTGGTCTGAATGTTAGTTTTTCGGAATCTCGTTCACCGTGTAGTAGGCCTTGGTGTGAAGCAGAGGCTCCCAGTCCACGGACTTCATGGTGCTGAGATCGAAATCGTGGATGTGGCCCTCGACGATCTTGTCGAGATGCACCCTAACCGAAAGCCCGTCGTCCGCAGGCACCGCCTTGGTCACCTTCAGAGTCGTCTGATCCAGCTCCGGGCTGCCGTATCCCGCGGCGTATTTGTGCGTGTAAGTCGAGATCGTGTAGGCGTCGGTCCTCGCCGCGACCTTCCCGTCCACAGGCTTGGTGAAGTGAACCAGGAAGCCGTCGTTCTTGATGTTGATTTCCTTGATCTCGAACGGCATCAGCCCAGTCCAGTCAATGCGCTGCAAGGCAAAGGGCTCCGTCCCGCGGACCGGCCACTGTCGATTGGTGGTGAAGCCGCCGGTGACCAGTTGCCCCTGAGGTGAGAACTCGACGTGCATGGTCCCCGTGGCCAAGCCCTCGCGGAATGGGTAGCACGCCCCCTGCCACACCCCGTTGATCTTTTCGGTCGTCGCCCGCAAGATGATGCTCAAGGTGTAGTCGCCCAGGAAAATCTGGTTTTCGAACGGACCGAACTTACCGCCGGTCTGGTTCAAGCGGAAGCCGGAGATCGAACGACCCATTTTGATATACGGGAAACGCACCACCGGGGGCACCAGTTCCTTGACCCGCTTCTTCTCCACCTGCAGACGCGAAGGAGAATTTGGTTCTACTGCCGGCGCGTCCATGCCCGGCACAAAGGGATACCAATTGTAGCTCGCGGGATGCCCCAGGAAGCCGCCCTCTTTGAGATGCTTCAATGAGCAGCAGCCGTTCCAGGGTCCCTGGCTCTCGATGGCAAACATTACCCCTTCGGCATTCGGACCCACGCCGGCCGGACTGCGCAGGCCACTGCACACCGGGATCATCTTGCCATCCGGCGTGACCTTCACCGCCCATCCGCGAAACAGATTGCGCGAGTGGTAGGAAGCGCTCAACCCAAGCGCCACCCAGATGTTGCCTTCCGGATCGTGTTTGGAGCCGAAGGCGAACTCGTGCCCCTCGGCATAGCCCCAGTTGTTGCTCAGGGTGTCGTAACGATCGGCGACCTCATCACCGTCGGTGTCAGAAATCCGGGTGACTTCCCCGAACTGCGTGGCGGTCATCGCCCCGTCTTTCCAAGACAAGCCGAAGATTTCATCCTGACCACTAGCGAAGAGATGATACTCCGGTGTCGGCGGGGACGCGAAGGCGCCCTTGATGAAGTAGATGTCGCCGCGCCGAGTTCCCACTGCAAGCCGCCCGTCCGGCAGAATTTCGAAACTGCCGGTCCGCATTGGAATGGTGGGCGGAATCGGAATGTCGACGATGGGGTAATACTTCGCCTCCTTCTCCGCAGTCCCCCACATCGACCCAAGGTCTTCTGCAGAGAGGAGAGAGGTGAGCGAAAGGGCCAAGAGGCCCACGATGGAACGTTGACTTACCATTGATACTCGAGGGAGAGGGTGGAGCGCCCTTGGGGCAGAGTCAGGGGGATCAGAACTTCGCCAGGCTCACCCTCGCGGACGAGCCCCTGATACTCCCCGGTGATGAGCAGCTGGAGCTGATCAATGACAAACGCTTGATCCGACTGCTTGGAGATTTTTTTACCGGAAGCAGCGCGGAAATAGAACAACTCTTGAGCGCTCAGCGAGTCAAAGCGGAAGGTCCGCTTGAACTTCGCCACCCCACTTTTATCGAGCACATCTTCAAAGAAATCCTCCACCGTGATGTCGCCATAACGATACTGGAATATCGGCCTTCGCAAGGCATCCAAATGGTAACCGCGAAACTGATAGCCGTGGTCGTGGGGAAAGGTGTAGTCGGTCTTTCCTTTGTAAGGCCAATCGTCATCCATCGACTTCAGACGATGGAAAGGAATGCCCGGAGGGAAGGCGATCCGATCACTGCCGCGAGCCCTGAAGGACCCGTGATTGACGCTCACGAACTCCCCCTTCCAAAGGAGTCGCAATGCCATCTCCTCGGAATCGAAGGCCAGGTTGATCCGCTCAGGATAGCCCACACCGATACCACGGTAGCCAGCAGTGCCGCGACCGCGGGCAATCTCCGCCACATCGCTCACCCGAAGCTGGTCGGACTGGCGGGACAGGCCCTTCGGCTTCTTGGCCCGGGAGCCATCCGCGAGGTAGGCCCACAGCGCCTCAATCTGTTGCCCACTGTCCCCCTGGAGGACATCTGGGCGGATCGACTGGCCGCCGGGCCAGTAACTGGGCATGGTCACCGTTGCGTGAAAGCGCGCGGGGTCTCGCATGTAGAGATGAAACCAATTCTTCTGGAGGCGCTCCGTCACATTCGCAATGTCGAGGGCTCCTGCCCCACCTTCTTGTCCGTTGAAATCGTGGCAGGCAATGCAGCTGAAGCCGGACGTCCCCATCATCTCATAGCCGGCATCTTTGGACTCCTGGATGTTGGCAATCTTGGGAAAGGTCACTGCTTCCAATTTGTCGACCTTCCCGAACAGCTCCGCCAGATGCCCGACGTTTGCCTCGCCGTACTGCGGCATATTCGCATCGAGGTACTTGCGCTGACGCTTGCCGTTCAGAAGCACTTCCTTGATCCACTCCGGAGTCAGCTTTGCTCCAACGTGGGACAATGGCGGCGGCAGACGGCCCTGATTGCCCAACTCTGGATGGCTCCCGGTAAAGTAGGCGTCTCGATCCGAAGCCACGCCGCCCAACTCTGCTCGGTCGTGGCAAGCGATGCAGTTGAAGGTGACGAGGGTTTTGTCGATCTGCTCCCGGTCGTTGAGCACTCTCTTCTCAGCACGGGGCAAGGCCTCGGAAATCAACTTACGCTGTTCCGAGCTCAGATCGAAGTGCGGCCATTCTCCGCGGGACTCGCTCATGCAGCCCTTGCCAGGACCAAGCTTGCCAAAGGGAGCTTCAAATTTGGGAGCGCCCTTGAGATCATCATGGCAACTCACACATCCCAGGGCCGAAAATTGTTCGCGTCCACGCACCGCGAGCCGGGCATCCACCTTGAGCGGTTCAAACGCTAGGATTGGTTTATCTGAAATCGATAGCATCGACGAAGGAATGCGCCCTCGCTTAAACTGTGGCCCCTCCATCTCGAATGAGAATTTCGGATCGCGTCCAGTGTGAAAATAGGTCAACTGGATCTCTCGCCATCCCGCCTGCAGTTCCACGGTGCCCTCCAGCGTCATCGGGCCGCGTCGGTTGCTCGGTTCCTCGAAGACGATCTGCTTGCCGTCGATGTGCAGGGAGCCGCCATTCATCTGAAGGAAAAAGATAAAACTGCCGCCTTGCGCAATGTTCAGCCACCCTTGGTATTCGACCGCGGTCTGGTGATGTACTTTGCCGAAGCGCTCCAAGGAGAAGTCTTGGATTTGTCCGGCCCGCTCGGCCTCCACCTTGTCGCTGTCCAACCCCTCCCACACCTGACCGCGATACATTTTGAAGGAGAGATGGCCAGGCACCCGGGTCTCCCGCAGCAAGTAATGGCCGATGCGTTCAGCCTCCTGTCCTTGCAGACGCAGATCGGGCATACGTCCCGATGGTCTGCTGGCATGAGGGCGTTGCAGGAACTCGGTCAGGCTCTTAACACTGTATTTCTGCTCTAATGCCCCGAGCGGGGCGGACTTCTCCTGCAGCAATTCGATGCCGTCCGCATCACGCGGCGAATGGCAGGCGACGCATCCCCGGGAATGAAACAGACGCTCCCCGTGCTCGGCGGCCACCGCATCCGGTGGCTGCAGGGAGAAGTCGTTCTTCTTCAGCGAAAGCAAATAGTGGGTGAGGGATTTGGCCGCCTCGTCCCTTTCGCCTTCCCCCAACTGCGCGAGGGCATCCGGCATGGTGGTGCCGGGTTTGGTCCCGTGCGGATCGCGGATGAATGCCTCAAGGTAGGCCGGGTTTACCCGGGAGCCGACCGCAGACAAACGAGGCGCCTTCTTCGATCGACTGGAAAATGGCACCTCACTCTGATGACAGGCCACACAGTTGAGTTCCTCAATGAGAACCTGGCCCTTGAGTTCCGGCTCGAGCTCGCTCGAGATCAGGCCGGGAATGATCGGCGCTGCAAGGACAGCCGGAGCCCCGCTCAGCAAGATCCAAGATCCAAGATTGATCAGTCTGGCGAGCTTGTTCACGAGTGATAGGAGTGGGAAAACTTGTTATGCATCGGGTTGTGCCGAAATTAAGTGAGCACCACAATCATAAGAACGAGAGTATCTCTGTCGTTGATCGTCATCATCCAACTATCCTTGCGAACGGATAGCCCTTTCCGAGAATGGAGGAGGGAATGATCATGGGAACCGCCGTGGCAGCGCCGCAACCTGCCATGTCGCGGAAGATATGGTGCCGGGAGAACGTGTTAGTATTCGGAGTATTCATTGCTGGATTGGTTGGAAATCGGTGGCCGTTCGTCGAACCGAGCGATATCGCCTTCATGCGCCAGGATCGGTCTCCCTTCGACGCGCATCCAATCCGCACCATTGAATCACAAATCATACTGCGGAATCTTCATCCATTCGCCATCTTTGAGGGCAGACTTGTGGGCACCCACTCCGGCCAGGGTCATGTTCAGGGCATCCCCCACATGCACAATGGGCATCTGATCCAGCAGGATGGACTCGATGAAATTGTTCGTCAGTTGTCCATGCGAGCCTCCATGGCCGCCTCCCCCGACGCCTGGTGGCAGTGGTGGACGATCTCCCTTGATGCTATTGTTGTGAGGCTTCTGCCCGTAGACCCGGCCTTGTTCACCGTGGGCATTTTTCATGTCCCAACTGACCGCCATCCGCGACATGCCGCCTTCACTGGTCTTTAGCATGGCCACTTCCGTGCCAAACGGGTTTTTGTACTGGTTATTGCCGTCCTTGTATTCGGCATAGAGGCCGGGCGTGCCCAATCCGGATACTTCGGTGAACCGGCCACCGGTGATTGAAACGTAGTACGCTGTCGAATGGGTGGGATACCACATCGGGACGAGGGCTCGGCGCCAGCCGTGAAGATCAATTTTCCCGTTCTTGGGATTGAAGCCAGGAAGTCCCTTGGGCCCGAAGTCATGATAGTATTCGCCCTCGGAGTAAATGATCTTACCCAAGGCGCCCGCTTGATATTGAAGACGCTTTGCAT
>CALFSW010000092.1 GCA_937916505.1 uncultured Verrucomicrobiales bacterium
ATCCGCCCTTGGAATTTTCCGCCATTGCAAAAATGTCTCCAAGACAGCATACTCCTCTTCAAGAAATGGCCACTCCCACCAAAGACCGTTCACACTGGACCGTGAAGAAATTCACGAGCCACGAAGATCTTCGCGCCTTCGGAATCAAGGAATGGCAAAAACTCAGCGGTGCGGCCCGGCGCAAAGCGGCATGGGAACTCGTGGAAGATTACTGGGTGAACAAGAAAGGTAAGCACCCCGATGAACTCCGACTTCAAAGAGTTATTACAAGTTTTCAACGACCTCGAAGTTAAGTATCTCATCGTTGGCGGCTACGCGGCGATGCATTACTCGCAACCGAGATACACCAAGGACCTCGACCTTTGGATCGAGCCCTCCATGGAAAACGCTCGGCGTATTGCCAAAGCCTTTTTAATCTTTGGACTCCCTATTGAGGGCTTCACCATCGAGGACATGGCGGACACCGGTTTTCAATTCTTCGTCGGTTGCCCTCCCTGCGCCTTTGATTTCCTCACCAGTATTCTGGGTCTCGAATTCGACTCCGCGTGGCTAAACAAAGTCGCCTCCTACGAGGATGAGATCCCAGTTTGGTATGTTTCGAAAGAGGATCTCATCACAGCTAAGAAAGCAGTTTCGCGTGAACAAGACCTCAAGGATATCGCCGAAATCCGTCGCGCAGACGCCTAGCCTCCCTCACCCGCCAAGGCCAAGAGATCACCCTCCCCGAAAAGAACCTCCCCTCCCAACGACCTGTCCGCCGTAGCTTCAGCGAAGGAGGAAGCCCTCACCTGGCACCGGAGGGAGCTTTTCCAAGTTTGACCGCCGGAGGCCTGAGGCCTCAATAATCCCCCCACGAAATATGTTCTTTTGAACAAATTCCATTTGGGTATTCTCAAGCAATGAGCGGCCCCGATCTCCCCGGCGAAACATCCTCCTTCTTCCTCTATTCAGGGAAAGACGGAAAGGTCCCGATTGAATGTCGGGTGGCGGGAGAAACGATCTGGCTCACCCAAAAACAACTCTCCGGGCTTTTCGATGTCGGCGTTCCCGCGATTAACAAGCACCTCAAGAACATCTTTGAGACCGGAGAACTCCTCGAAGAGGCAACTGTTTCCAAAATGGAAATAGTTCGAATGGAAGGATCACGGGAAGTCAAACGGCAGGTCGTTTACTGCAATCTCGATGCCATCATCGCCGTGGGCTATCGAGTGAACAGTTACCAAGCGACCCAATTCCGCATCTGGGCCACCGGTATCCTCAAGGAATTTCTCGTGAAGGGCTTCGTCATGGACGACGAGCGGCTCAAGCAAGGCGGTCAGGTTTTCGGAAAAGACTACTTCGACGAACTTCTGGAACGCATCCGCGAAATCCGGGCCAGTGAGCGCCGCTTTTATCAAAAAATCACCGACCTCTACGCCCTCTCAGCAGACTACGATTCTCACGCACCCACCACGCAGGACTTCTTCGCCACCGTGCAGAACAAACTCCACTGGGCCATCACCGGACAGACCGCCGCCGAACTCATCTACTCCGCGGCCGATTCCGAGAAAATTAACATGGGTCTCACTACTTGGAAAAACGCCCCAGAAGGAAAGATTCTCAAATCCGACATCAAAGTCGCCAAAAACTACCTCACCCGGGCCCACATTGACGAGCTCAACCAAATCGTCTCTGCCTATCTCGACCTTGCCGCCAACCGCGCCCAACGAGGAATCGTAATGACCATGAATGACTGGTCAGGATTTCTAAACAACTTCCTGGAGCTTTCCAACTACCCCATCCTCACCGATAAAGGCAAGGTGAGCGCTCACAAAGCCCAACTCAAAGCCGAGGAAGCATACGAAATCTTCCGAAAATTCCAAGACCTCGCCTACCGTTCCGACTTCGACAAGGAAGTGAAACGAATCGAGGGAAGCTCTCAAAATTCACCACCTCCCCCTCGGGACTAGATCGAATCCTTCCTCCCCAACCGGGAGTGCGAAGAACTTTCCCTAACCCGCCAATCCCCCTCAGTAAAGTCTCTCAAAATTTACCAGTCACAACTCACCACTGAAAATTCAACCTCCCTCACAAGAAGCGCTCACCTGGCACCGGAGGGGGCTTTTCCAAGCCTGACGAGCTTGTTCTTTTTTCGCAGATTACCCTCTCCTCCCAATCAAGCGCGGAGACGTGGGTTTGTCGAGCGGACGGACCGACACTCATCGGAGCCACGGATTCTGAGAAGGAAAGGCCCTCTTCGTAGCCAGTCTCAAGGGATCGTCTTTGATCAGACGTTTCTCAAGCCTCTCGATGGAGGCGAGGTTTTCAAAGGCGCATTCCCAGACGCCGAGGACGCTCCAGCCATCCGTAGGAAGAAAAGCTTCATTCCGGGAATCACGATCCTGGGCCTTCCCGATCTTTTCCTTCCACCACGCCGTCCGGGATTTGGGGAGCCGGAAGTGCCTGCAGTCCTTGTGGCCGTGCCAGTAGCAGCCGTGGACGCAGATGATCGTCTTATGCTTTGGAAGCACGATGTCGGGTCGACCGGGGAGCTTTTTGTTGAACGGCCCGTTCACGGTGAAGAGGAAACCCCGCCGATGGAGGAGCGATCTGAGCAGGCGTTCGGGCTTCGTGTCCTTCCCCGTGATCCGGGACATGACCCAGCTGCGTTTTTCTTTGTCGAAGACGTCCGCCACACCAAACGCTACTCAAAGGGCCCATCAAATAAAGACCCTTCTCAGCACCGTTTTCCCAGGACCTCCCCACTCCGCAGCCAGACCATCCAAGTGGTGGGCGCCACGAATCCTTTCCCTCAACCAAGTTTCGCGTTCCTAACGTATTTCGCGCCTGCCTCTTGACAATCGCGTGGCGCGCAAGCCCTCAACGCGACCAAGCGACTAGGGAAGAATCTGGCGGTGAACGTCCATTGATTGATGGAGGATCCGCGAAACAAAGACCTCGCCGTCTTGAATGCTGAAGAAAATAACATGACGGCCTGCGAAAGCCGTTTGGCAGCCCTCAAATAAATCGTCCCGTTTCTTCCAGCGGCCGGGGTCTCTTGAAATTTCGTTTAAGCGGCGATAGAGCGAGGAGAGATAAATCTCCTCCTGATCATCGCCCCAAGCTTCAAAGGTGTAATCGGCGATCTCTTGAACATCCTCTTCGGCATCACTGGAAAAGGTAAGATTCATGAATCGCTGCGTCTGCCACGCGCCATCGCGAGGAACTCTTCTTCGTTCTTCACTCTGGTGAGTTCACCTCCTTCGATCTGCTCGAACCCCCTGCTCACCGCAATTTTGAGCCGATCATAATCCTGCTCACGCTGAATCATGAGACGTAAGGCCTCGCGAACCAACTCGCTCGCATTATTGTAAAGCCCCGAGGACACCTTCTCTTTCGCGTATTCTTCAAGTCTGGGCGTCAGTGAAACATGCATAATCTATGATTTTTAAAGGATTTACCTTTCACAGGCTGGCGCTCACCTCAAAGATTGTCAATCTTTGGAAGACCACCTTCAATTCACTATTTACCCGGCGTGGCCGTGCCAGAAGCGACAAACAATGACTCTTCCCCACTGAGCCCGGCACCAAGCTTCTCCCATACGACAGCTTCGTCTACTCCCACCCGTTCTTCATCCCCTCATCCATTTGCCATTCCAACGAAAGAGCGCATTTGTCCTACTCGTCCTGCATCCTCCCGATTAAGGTCCCCGCAAGAATGGCGGAGACAAAGAAGAAAGGGAACCCACTCATCCTTGGGCTGATTTTGCTCGGGGCCTCGATCGGAGCGATTTGGAAAAATGAGCATCGCTTCGATTACTACAAGGCGGCGGAGGCCACCGATCCTGCTGAATCCGTCGGCGATCTCGCTCCCGATCACTTGTTTTCCCACACGGGGAAGATGAATCAGGAGCTCACTCTGGAAGGGCACTATGTGCAGTCCTTTCAAGGCTATCTGGAAGTAAGGCGCTCTGCTAAAATCTACGCTTGGGATCGCGACGAAGATGAAGATGATGGCGTCTCTTGGAGTAAGGAATGGATGTCCTCGCTTCAGGACAACCAACGAAATAAAGATCTCCGCAAACTCCTGACATTCGCCAACATCCGTCCAAAAAGCTATCAAGTCTCCGAGCTCACAATCGACCCCAGAGAGATCCAATTCGTCGATAAGAAAGAAGAGATTTCCCCATCCAAACTCCAGCTCTCGGAACAAGGCGCAAGCCGGGGACTTGCGGTGCAGGGAGAGTATATCTACCTGGCCAAAGGCGGAGAGGACGAACTCGGCGACGAGCGTCTTTCCTACGACGGCCTCCCGGTCCCTGAGACTGCCACCTACTTCGGGAAATGGGGAGATGGCACCGCGGTCGTCCATCAAGCCGAGAAGAAATCGGGTTTTATTTCCAGCATCATCGAAGACAAGGGCATCCTCCATCATCTCGTGGCGGGAGGGCGTGAAACCGCTCTTGATTCGATCAAGGCCGATTTGGCACGCTTGAAGAACATCGTGCGCACCGTCAGCCTCCTGGTCGCCTCCATTGGGGGCGGAGTATTCTTCTCCAGCTTGACGCGCTTCCTCATTTTCATCCCTGTCATCGGTCCGCTCATCAATCGCATCTCCGGCTGGCTTGGCATGCTCATCGGTTTTGTCCTGGGACTCATCACTCTGGTGCTCGCTTTCCTGACCAGCCAGTCGTTGATTCTGGTTCCCTTCATCCTCGTCATCGCAGCGGGCCTTTTCTTCCTTGGGAAAAATGCCACCAGCAAGCGCGAACGAGTGCAAGAGCAGCTCACCAAAACGCTCGGCCACTCTCCTTCACAAAACGAACTGGAAGAACTGGAATTCATCAAACTCTGGCAGCTCGTGGCCGACGATGGCGAGATCTCGGATTCCGAACAAAAACGGCTCAACAAGTGGACCAAGCGCCATCGCTGGAGTTCGGAACACGTCGCAGAACTCACCCAACGGGGCCAGGAAGAGCTCTCCGGCACGAGTCCCCGGGAAAACCTCCAATCGCTCATTCAATTCTCTCTTGCCGATGGCCACATCGACCGGGCCGAGATGAAGAGCCTGGAGCACGCGGCCAAAAAAATGGGCATTCGCGGTCCGGAGCTTTCGACGATGATCTTCCAGCTCCAGAGAGGCTAAACTCTCTTTTCCCTTTGTCGTAGAAATTCCAGCATTTCTACCTTACTGCCCCCTCCAAAACCTGACCGACCAAATCCCCCGCCCACCTGACGAAGTCACGATCTTCTGCCAGACCATCATCACCGCTTGCTGTCGTCGATTTACCAAAGAATCACAAAGAGTGTTCTATCGAACCTTATCATTAATTCCTCCCTGAACAGGAAGCCAGAGTTCCAACCAAGCGATGAACAGCGACCTAATCCAGAAGATGCAGAATCAGTTTGATGAGCTCGTTCATGCTCATCCTGATGAGGGGAGTCTTGATTTCTGGTTTGCGAGAGATCTGCAGACCCCGCTGGGTTATGCTCGATGGGAGAATTTTCAAACCGCCATTTCACGGGCAATAGGACTTCTCACACTCCCGTCGCGCTGAAATATTCTGCCCAAAAATTAACAGCTTGCCCGCCCTCGAGAAAATGATCGACCCCACTGGCATCGAGATCCTGGAGGAAAGAAACATAATCGCTGAATCGAGTCCCGGGCATTCTTAGCGTCCGACGGTTTGCTTCAGATTGGAAATCCGAGCCCCATCGAAAAAACCGACAGGGCAAATCGAGTTCTCGCGTTGCAAAACCTCAGGCCGCTCGCCTTTCTTCAAGCGTGAACCATCAGCCTCCCGGGAAGCACGCTTCACGGCGGCCCGCGAATCTCGGTCAACTTTCTTTGAGGCTTTCATTTCGGTAGAAGATAGATTTTGTAGCAGCCTAAGTCAATTTTTCGTTAACCTGGAGACAGCCCTTCCTCACAGCTTGGCCAACAATTGCTTCTTCTTTTCCTCGTATTCCGCATCCGTCAGCACCCCGTCTTCATGC
>CALFSW010000093.1 GCA_937916505.1 uncultured Verrucomicrobiales bacterium
TGCCGATCCCAACTCCGGCTCCCTTGAAGCGGTGAGTGAGGAAGGGGAGGCCGCCTGCCGGGAGGTCTTCGCGGCGTCCTCCCTGAAGCTTGCGCAGGAACCCTTCGCGACGGCTTTGCAGGAACGGGGAGCAACGATCGAGGACGACCTCGCGGTGCTTCCGATCCGCAGTCCGGAACGAGTGTTCGGGTTCTGGGTATTCAGGGCTTCGGACACGGCGGTGGTCGAGCAGGCCAAAGGATACGTCGAGCGTCTCAGCGGAATGCTGGAGCACCGGGAGGAGTGGCGCGCGCGGGCCCGTCCGCATCAACTCGGGAACGACGATGCCGCTGCCCTGCGCATCCAGCCTCTCCACGATCAACTTGAGAGCTCTATCGATCTTCTTGATCATGGGCGTCGGGTGCTGGCCGAGGCGCTTTCCTGTTCCCGCGAAGCGGTCCTCGTCTTCGATCCCTTCGGAACCCTCATCCATGCCAGCCGGCGCTGCGCCGACCTCCTCGGGTCGGCGGGCGTGGAGTTCGCGGAGTCCCCGCCCCTCGATCTTCTCGGAGCCCTGACCGATGCGGAACCGGATGAGATTCGTCGCGCCCTGCGCTTTGCGGCACTCACCGGCGAGGAGGCGGCCTTGAAGGCCTCCGCGTCGCTCGCCGCGGGCCGTGATTTTTTCGTTCACCTCCGCACCCTCACGGAAGCGGAGGGTGAAGGCAGCGGTGGGAGCCGGGAACCCCCCGGACTGATCGTGCTGCTCCAGGACGTGACCCAGTCCGCGCGGGCCGCCCTCCTCAAGGATGAGTTCATGGAGCGCATCTACTTCCAGTTGAACAACGACTTCGAGGCGGTGCTTGCAGCCTCCGCCCTCTTGAACGATCCACGCGTCGATTCCTCGGATCGCGAGGAGCTGCTCGCCATGATCGGCGAGAAGATCGAGGAAGCCTCGGAGCGGATGAAGGAGAGCCGCGCGCACTTGCAGACCGAGTTCAGCCCGGTGGCGGTGGAGCGCTACCCGATGCGCTTCGAGCCCGTCTTCCGTGCCGCCAGCGCCGCAGTGGGGTCCGATCTGGAGTCCCATCAGGTCACGATCAAGGCCTCGGTCTCCGATTACCTCCAACTCGTCCTCGCCGCTCCCAAACCGTTGGAAGACCTGTTGTGCGCCATCCTGCTCACGCTCGTCCAGGATGCGCGGGAAGAGAGCCGCCTCACGGTGGAGGCGGTGCAGGAGCAAGGCGGTCTGGTAGTGACCCTCGCAAACCAGGGCTTCGGGATGCCCCAGGAAAAGTTGGACCGGTTCCTGAAGGAGGGTGCGGGCGCGCACGAAACGCTCGATGCCATCGGGAGCGGAATCAACACCGCCAAAGCGTGGGGAGGGAGCCTCAAGGTGCGCAGCGAAGTGGGCTCCGGCATCGTCTTTACAATGAAACTTAGGAGCGTAATCTGAATCGAAGGAGCCCCCTCATGACACCCGAATCACCCTCCAACCCACCCGCCAGGAAGCGCTTGTTGCTTGTCGATGACGACCGGCACGTGCGGCGCATTCTCGCGCTGGGCCTGAGACTCGAAGGCTACGAAGTCGAGCAGGCTGCGGACGGTCGGGAGGCCCTCGAGAAGCTCCGCGAGCGCGGCGTCGACGCTGTGATGGTGGATCTCATGATGCCGGTCATGGACGGGCGCGCCTTCATCCAAAAAGCGCGCGAGGAACTGGGAGCCAGCCTCCCGATCCTGGTGCTGACTTCCGTCGACCGGGCCGATGCCACTCATGACCTGCTGGAAGGCGGTGCCTCCGCGATCCTGCACAAACCGGTCAAGGTTCCTGATATCGTTGCACAACTCCAAAAGCTCGAGCCTTGAACTGGTTTCCACTCCCCATCTTTCCCGAAGGCAGCCTTGCCAGTTCGGTTGTCACGACGGTGTGGGTCGGGGTCGTGGTGTTCTGCATCATGAACCTCCGCTTCGGGTGGACCTTTTCGGGGCTGGTGGTGCCGGGATACCTTGTTCCCCTCATCCTCGTGAAGCCGTGGGCGGCGGGCGTGATCGTGGCAGAGGCGCTCCTCACCCTCTGGACCTTGCAGGCCCTCACCAAGCTGCTCCCGAAGTTCAAACTCGGCTGCACGTTCTTCGGCCGCGACCGCTTCATGGCCATGATCATGATCAGTGCCCTCTACCGGGCGGTGGCGGACACCTGGCTTCTACCGGGCCTCGGCGAGTACCTCGCAACCAACTTTGGGTTCGAGTTCGACTACCGCAACAACCTGCAGAGCTTCGGCCTCATCGTGATCTGCCTCGCGGCCAACCAGCTCTGGAAGACCGGGATCGTGAAAGGCGGGGTCCCTTTCGTCTTCAACATCCTCGTGACCTGTCTCCTGGTGCGCTTCGTCCTGATGGAGTTCACCAACTTCAGCATCAGCAACCTCAGTTTCCTGTATGAAGACATCGCGGCCTCCAGCTACGCCGCGCCCAAGGCTTACATCGTCCTCATCACGACCTCGATCCTGGCTTCACGCATGAACCTCCTCTACGGCTGGGATTTCAACGGGATCATGATTCCGTCCCTCATCGCTTTGCAGTGGTACGAGCCCACCAAGGTGCTCACCTCCATCGTGGAGGCGCTGGTGATCCTCGGTGCCGCAGTCCTGCTCCTGAAGCTGCCCCTCTTCAAGTCCGTGACGGTGGAGGGTGCCCGCAAGCTGCTTCTCTTCTTCACAATCAGCTTCGTCTACAAGATGGCGATCGGCTGGGGGATGCTCTTCCTCGCGCCCGAAGCGAAAGTCAGCGACCTCTATGGCTTCGGCTACCTCCTGCCCACCCTCATGGCGATCAAGATGCACCAGATCGGGAAGGTTGTGCACCAGTTGCGGATCACAGTGCAGATCTCGCTCGTCTCTATCCTCGTCGCGAATGTGGTCGGGTTTGCCTTGACCTTCCTCCCCAGCGCGGGAGTGTCGGCGGAGGGGCAGATGACGTTGCAGGAGTCGCGTCGGGCCCCGGCCTCGCAGTTGGAGGCGTTCGCGACGCGGAGCTTCATCGATTCGCACGCCGCGGTTGGGGCGCCGCCCCTCGCGGCGCCCCGTCCGGATGAAATCTATGTCTTCGAGCAAGGGCTCGAGGCCCTCGGGAAGTTCGCCGCTACAGGGGCGGAGCGCACCTTCCAGCGAGCCCGGAGCGAACTGGCGGCGGCCGGATTTCGCATCGACCGCCTTGGGGACCGCTACCTGCAGGTAGCGCCGGTCTACCCCGCGACGGGTCGGCCCTTCTTCATTATGGACCGCCTCACCACCAGTGATCTCGCGGTGGAGTGCCCGCGGGCGCTTGAGGAACTAGAGACTTTCTCCACCGCCTTCGCGGTGTTCGAGGACCAGGGAGCGCGGATCCTGGCGGTGGGGGGAATGGCGGGGTCGGGTAGCGGGGCGGCGCTCGGAGACTACGGGGTGCCGCGCTCCTGGTTCGCAAGCGTCCACCAGGCCTTCGGTCGCAAGGGAGCTATCCAGGTGCGCCGCGCCCCGGTGCAGGATGATCGGAGCCTCCTCTATGTGAAACGGGCCCTGCCCGTCTCGTTGAACCTGAGCAGGATCGAAGACCTTTTCGGAAGCTTCACGGCACGCTGGGAAGCGCCGCCCGAACGGAACCCGCTGCGCGATGCCAACCGCTCGCAGTTCTGCGAACTCTTCCTCACCGAGGCGGCGCTCATGCCGATCGGCCCGCCGGTCGCTGTCGTCGAGCTCAACGAACCGGTCGACTCGCTGGTGCGGCGCGAGTTCGAGGCCTTCGCGCCGAAGGCCGCCAACCTCTATCGGCCTCCGAGCGCGCCGGAACTGTTGCACCTCGATCGCCACCTCCTCCAGCCTCTCTTCGCCCTGCGCTCCGCAGAACTCGAATCGCAGCTCGTCCGCCTCCGTCACCACGCCGCGTTTTACGGTTACATCGTGACCGCCTCGCAGGACCGCCACGGGATCTACGTCGTGCTGAAGGAAGAGAGTCCGCGCCGTCACTGGGGAAGCATCGTGGTGCGGGTCGATCGAAGCGGGGATGGATCCGCTCCGTTCTGCCTTGAGGTGCCGAGCCGGGTCGAAGACCGCTCCCTGCTCTCCTTCGCCGCCACCCAGTTCAAGCGCCTCGGCGCGCGCGCCCTCATCGCGGCCGGCACCAATTCCCTCAGCAACAGCGACGGGAGCGCGACCCTCACCGTCATGCCGAACCGCGGCAGCTTCTTCAACCTCGCCCACCAGGTCTTCGTACGGAGTGCCGCTACCCGCCGCCCGGTCGTGATCCAGTGCCGGGCCTTTCTGCCGGCGGAGGGCGAACCGTATCCTGAAGGTGATCTGATCTTCGCAGCCTACCGAGAGAATCGTTCCGAAGGGGAGATCCGCGCCGCGCTCGATCCGGTCCTTACTCTTCTTGAGGGGGACGGCCTTGAGATCGCCACGGTGGGCGAAGCCGATCCCTCCTCGCCCTACGCGGTCGGGGTCAATCCCCAGGCGAAGTATCTCGATTTCATCGAGGACGGCACCTTCGCGATGTTCTGGTGCTCCCCCTTCCTGCGCGAAAACTACCGCTTCGAAGAGGAGAACGACTCGCTTCTCAAGATGCTCAAGGCGGTCGGGATCGCGATCAACGACGAGCCCCTCGCGACGTTCCTCGCCGGGAAGGAATTTACCCCGCACGGAGCTGCCAACGAACTCCTCAAGGAACGTCTGCGCGCCTTCCGTCAGCGCAAAGACATCCACATCCTGGAACACCTCCCCAGCGAGTTCGCAGGCGACCGCTTCGAGGCGGTGCTCGATCCCCACGGCCGCCAGTTGCTCCTGGTGTGCCTCGATTCCGAGGGCAGGCCGCGCCTCGTCGCAAACCTCGCCGGCCATGCCTTCGAGCGTTCCCATCCCGCCGGAGCCACCAGTCCGGAAACCTTCATCGATGCCCGCGCCGCCTGGCTCGAGCTGCCACCCCCGCCCGCCCGATGAGACGCCGCCTTCGTCATACCTTGTTCTGGATCCTGGCCCTCGCTGCAGGCGGGTTCCTGGCGACGCATTGGATCAAGGACCTCGGCGCTGGCGAGGGCGGGCGCGAGGTGCCCGAGACCGCGCGGGCCCGCCCGGTGGTGGTTCTCGACAGCGAGCGCTGGACGTCCTTCCGCATCCCGTCAAATGCGATGCGGGTCAAGCTCCTCAGCCGTGCCAACCTCACCGGTGAACTGCCGGATCTCATCGACCGGGAGTTCCCCTACGAACTCGATTACGAACTCGAATCGCTCACCGGGGCTTCCGTTGCACGGGGGACCTTTGCCTTGCGCGCCAACGTGATCCCAATGGTGGACGCGGAAGGTGCGCCCCATGCGGTGGCGATGATTCGTGAGGTGGACCTCACCCCGGCTTCCGCCAAGGTCTCTACCCTCGAGTTGGGGTCCGGCGAGATCCTTATCCTGAAACTGCGGACGCGGGCTCTCGACGCCGCAATCGCGGATGTCTCGGTGCGCGGTTTCCTCCGGCGGAAAACTTCGGAGCGCAAGCTCGCCTACCAGTGGAGCCGTCTCAGTCCGGCCGGCCGCGACCGGCTCACCCAGCCGCGGCTCCACGGCCTCGCGGATCTCACCCGCGCCGAGCAACTCGGCGTCCTTCAGAACCGTTGGGTTCCTTTCGGCGCGCAGGGAGTGGCCGACAGCGACTACCGCGAACGCATCCTCTACCTCCGCGACGACTTGTTCCCCGCCAAGCGCCAGTTGATCGAGCCGTTGGGGATCGGGGAACTGCGTTGCGGTCCGCACCGGCGCGCGATCATCGGGGTGCCGCCGCCGGGCGGGATCGTCCGCCTCGAATTCCGTCGCATTATTCCGGCACCGGCCGCGCCGGTGCAGATCCGGTTCTTCGGCGAGACGATTCACGAGCGCACCACCCAACAGTATTCCCTCGACACCGATCTCTCCGATTTCTCCGCGCCGTTCGCGAGCGGGATGCTGGAGATCGAGTCGCCGGTAGAGGTCGCGGTCCGCCCGTTCTGGATCGCGGAGGGGCAGCCCGAGGTGCTGCTCGAACCGGAGCCGTCGGTGGTCCGTTCCTGGCGGGCGGGGGGTGAGGAGACCGTCACCTTCCTGCTGGGGGGCGATCGCGGGCGGCGTGATTTCTTCCGTTTCAGCGTTCGTCCCGCCGCCGATCTCGCCGCGTCCTTGCGCCTCGAGTTCCTCGACGCGGCGGGCGCCGTGGTGCAGGCGGACACGCGCGAGGTCGCCCCCATCTCTTCGCTCTACGATGTGCTGCTCACCGAGGAGGGAGAGACCGTCGTGAACGATCCGGTGGAACTGATCCTGCAGCTTCCCTCCGGGGTGGCTGCGATCCGGTTGCGCGCCGACCGGGAAGTCTTCCTGAGTGGCTACACGCGCCCCTCCTCGCTCCCGCATCGCACCCGCGTCCCCGCCGACTACGTGCGCGCCCTTCCCGACCCCGATCGTCTTCCGGTCTGGTTCGGCATGCGCCCGGAAGGAGCGGACGACCTGATCCGCGCTCACCGCTCGGTCGTGATCCACACCCAGACCCGGCCGCCGGAGGACGACGCCGACATCCTCGCCGGCAACTACCAGTGGGAGGATTTCCAACCGGTCGAGAGCGCCCTCGGGCAGTATCTCATGAACGACCGCGATCCGAAGTCGCCGAGCCGCACCGAGGCTCTTCCGTCGCTCTTCATGCCGTTGGCGATCGGCGTCAACCAGCCCCTCGCGCTCGCGAATCCGCCCGGTCTCGACCTGCCCTCGCGGCGCCTCGCCTTCGTGCGCGACGGGCGCGCACCGGTCCGGCTCCGCATCTTCCTCGATGGCGCGCGGTTCTTCGAGCGCGACCTCGTCACGGAGCGCGGCGAACTCCTCCTGCCGCTCATCCCTCCCGGCAGCCGGACCCTTCGTATCGAGTGCGCGGCGAGCGGCCTGCAGTGCTTCCTCAACTACGTTGCGCCGGAGCGCGCCACCAAACTGAAGCGCCTTGCGCAGCGCGTCTCAGCGGGAACTTCGCTCGTCTTCCCCTGCGAGAAGGCCAGCGAAGAAGACGAACTACTGACCGGGATGTACTTCGCGCCCGCCGGCGTGCAGGACGAGGCGGAAATTCACCTCACGATCCGACCCGGCGAGGGCGGCGCCTTCCGGCCCGTCGCGGAGAGCTTCACGCTGCGCGAGCGAACCTACTTCGTCACGCCCGACCCGGCCCTTCAGACTCCGGTGCTCGGTGGCAGGATCCCGACCGTCGATGGCGGGCGCCGCTTCTTCATTCCGCTGGGCCGCGACCTGCAGCCCGGCTCCTACGAAGTGACCATCACCCTGGTCAAGGGGAGCGACGGCTACCTGACCTTGTCAAAAGTAACGGGCGGCGATTATTCCGACGCGAGATTTTTCCGAGAAGCAAGCAGATGAAGAACCGAACCCACATCACTCTCGTCATGGCGGTCGCCTCCATGCTGGCAGCCGTCCCGCCGCTCTCCGCGCAGGACGGGGTCGAGGATATCCTCCGCCGCGATTACGAATTGCCCCTGCGCTGGGATAACATCGAGGGGCACCCCGAGTGGGTGTCGGGGATTGAACCCTCCTTCAGTCTTCTGGCGCGCCGCCATGAAGTGGTTCTCGCGCCCGGTGAGGGCACCTGCGTGCGCATTCCCGCCTACGAGATGCTCCGCATCCTCCGCGGCGGACAAGGCCTCGTGCCCGGCGAAGTCGAGATCGCGCTCTCGACCGGTTCCGGTCTCCTCGCCTTCACCGAACCCACTCCCGATGCCAATGGCATTTCGCTCCTCGTCGATCCCGAACGCCCCTATCCGATGCTGGCGCACGTCACGAGGCCGGCCCATTTCACGGAAGCGATCCGGGTCAGCCTTTACTCCTCGCGGCATGTCCCGCTGCGGGAAGTTGGCAGCTACCGCGACCTGATCCGCTTCGGCGCGAAAAACAAGGTTCGGCTGACCACCTCGGTGGAGGCAGAGGCCCTCGAGTTCTGGCGCTGGAATCGCGGCGACGGCGTGACCCTGAACCTGCGCGGTCCGGGCCGTTACCTGTTGGAGACCCGCTATCGCTACCCGCCTTGCGAGCGAAAACTGCCGCAGACCTACCGCATCCAGGTACGCGACGGGGACAGTAACACGCCGGTCGCGACGGTGGACTACGCCACCAGTCACGAAACCGCGCACCTCGTTTGCGCGGAGGGCGAGGCCCAGGTCGTGAGCCGCCTCGAGCCGGGATTCTTCGAATTGACGGAGGATCGCGACTACCGCGTCACCCTCCAGACCACCGCGCCGGTCTTTGTGCGCCTCCTGCGAATGGAGGATCCGGCTTACCTCATCGCTTCGCTCAACGCCCCCGACCCGCGCCCGGGGGAAGTGGCAAGGGAACTGCGCCCCCGCCGCTTCCAGCAGTCGCTGTGGGAGATTCCGGAGGACGGACTGGGCCGCGCCCTCGGAGATCCGATCAGCTTCCCGGCCGACCAGTTGGAGCGCGCCGCGATGCGTCTCGAGCGGGACAACCTCCGGCGCGAAGGCGGCATGATGGCCATCGCCCTCCTCTGGAACGGGGGAGCGCCGCGCCGCGATTATCCGAACATCCGGGAACGCTGGCGGGAATACACCGGGTTCCGCACCTACTACCGGGACGCCCTGCCGGAAGGAGCCTGTCTCGGTGCCTTGAAACGCGCCTACTTCCCGGCCCGCACCCTGCAGGGCATCGGGACCTACCGCGAATGGCTCGTGCTGGGAACGCAGCACCTCGATGCCGGGTTCGGCCGCCTGCCGCTGGCGACCTTCGGCCCCATCCAGAACGGCGGAACCAAGAGCATCTACCGCCTTCCGGAGCGCGCGACGGCCTCCATCATCCGCATCGCGGCGGAGCGCAAGAGCGAGCGGGCGTCCGATTTCTGGGTCCGGATTCCGGGCGAGAAGGCGCGGCGCTTCCGCCTTCTCCCGCAGCCGGAATTGCCGTGGCGGGAGACCAAGCCGACCCAGGGCGAAGCGGCCCTCACCCTGATTCCGGGCGACACTCTCAAAACGCCGGCCTCCCTGCGCCGGGAATCCAATAACCTCGTGCCGACGGGCTATTTCGAGTTCTTCGTGCCGGCACGGGTGCGCCGCATCGAGCTTTGGAATGCCGAGGGGAGCGAGCACCTCCCGGTCGCGGTGCAGTACCGCGCCTCGGACGTCTTCGAGTTGTCGGAGGATGAGTATGACTCGGTGGTGGAGAGTCTGGGGGATCAGGATCGCGACCGCGTCTTTCCACTCCTCGTGGAGTTCCTGACGGGCGAAGAAGTCGCGCGCGGCGACGGCGGCGAACCCGGGGCGCGGGAAGAGCTTTTCAACCACTGGGAACCGTTGCGCCGTTTCGTGCGTTCACGCTACCGCCAGTTCGTGGACTCGGTCGCGGTCGAGGGCAACATGGATCCCACCGCGTCCCGGCTCGCGGAGGCCGACCGGCTCCTCGCGGAAGGCGAGTACTTCCTCGCGGAGCGGCTGGCGCGCTATCTCTATCTTTATGCCAATGACGACGCGACGCGGCGGGGGGCCTTCACGCGATTGACCGAGATCGCGGAGCGGCACCTCGAAGAAGATCGCATCGTCATGAATGCCTGCGTGGCGATGGTGGTGGAACCGGGGACCGCACACGCCGCCGCCCTCGGCCAGCTCCTGCGGGAACAAGCCGAACCGGAACTGGCCCTCATGCTGGCCCTCGCCTTGCCGCCCGGAGACGCGATGACGTGCGACCTGCGCCTCGCCTGCACCTTCGTAAAGGGGTGGTGGGAGCACTTCCGGGCGATCCTCCGCGAGCGCCCGGTCCAGCCCGAAGCCCGCGTGTGGTATGCCCGTAAGTTGTGGCGGGACGGGAACGCCGACGAGGCGCGGCGGCAATTGAACCTGGCGGGCGGAATCGGGATGGAGTGGCTTGCGCACCTCGAAGCGGCCCACCGCGCGAGTGCCAGGGTCTTTGGGGGTGAGGCGGAGGGCTTGCGGGAGTGGGCGAGGTCCGAAACCTCCCACCCGGGCGTGATGCACTGGGCGCCGGTCAGCCACGAACAGGTCCGCTCCTTCCGGGCCGGGGTCACGGTGCGCGCCCTCGAGCGCGAAAAGTACTTCCACGCCTTCATCGCCTCGCCCGACGAGCCGCTCGAATTGCAGTTCCCCTCGCCTCGCAAGCTGCGCATCGAGTGCCGTCCCCTACATCCCTCCGGGTCCGACGAGCCGATCGAAGGCTGGGTCGTCCTCGAAGCGGGCGGTGCGCAGCGCAAGCTTCCCGTGATCGCGAACTACCGCTCCACGGGGCTGGAGGTCGTCGGCCGCGAATTCGAACAGCCCGGAACCTTGGTATGGGACGAGTTCGGGATCGCGGGCTGGAACACGCGGCTGCGTATCCGTCCCACCGGGTGTCGGGTCATCGTCCGCATCCTGAGCGAGGAACCGGAGGCCCGCCTCAGTCATCTCCCGCCGCTCACCTACGAAACCGCGGCGCACTCGTTCGGGGGCCGCAAGCCTGCGCCCGCGCCCTCCGCCGAAGCACACCGCCAAAAGAAGCAGGACGATCCCGGGTTCGGCTCGGTAATGGTGCTCGAATCTGGTCAGACCATTGTCCGGAGGCCCCTCGAGCGGCCCTTTGCGGATCCCGCCGCGGATCGTCTCAGCGCGGTGCGGCGCGCGATGTCCGGCCTCGCTGCCGTGCCCCAGCCGCTTCCGCGCCAGGACCAGCGCGATGCCCTGCGGCGCATGACGGACCTGCTGTGGACATACGAGCACGGTGGCCCACCGCAACAACGCGAAACGATCGCTCTCGCTTCCGCGTACCTCGACGCGAATCGCCGCTTTCCCGAACTCGGCCGCACCCACGCCCGCATCGTACGGCCCACCATCTGGGAACCGGTTCTCGCTGCGGAAGAGAGCGCCGGATTCCGGGAGGTCGAACTGGCGGGCTGGCATCCCGAAAACCCCGACCTCCTCAGCCGCATGAGGCTGCTCCCGCCGCTCGGCGAGCGCGAACAGTTGATCTCCGGCACCGACAGCGTGGTGGCGATGCTCACCAACAAGGAGGACAACACGGTGCGGGTGCGCCTCGCAATGGAGGCGGTGCCGTGGCTCGTCCCGAAACCGTTGCGCGCCCGGGTGCAGGTGGGTGAGGACGCACCGCGCGACGTGACCCTGGCAGGGGAAGAACTGACGAAGGAATTCGCGTTTGAACTCCCGGCCGGGCAGACCAGCCTGCGGGTCGAAGCCCTCGCCTCCGAGCCAAACCACTTCCTCAAGGTCGGGATCGATGCCGAGAAGGAACGCGAACTCTATGAGCGAAAGACGCGCCGCAACTACTTTGTCTCGACCGCGGATGAACCGCTGGCGGTGCGGATCGACGGGCCGGCCTGGGTCCGGATCGACCGCTTCATCGATGGCGAGACGCGCTCCGCACACCGGCTCGTCCGGAATGCGGTGGAAACCCTTGCGCTGCCGCCGCAAGATCCCGGCGGGGAGTCCCTCTACCGGGTTCACGTCCTGCGGCTTGATCCCGCCAAGCCCTTCCAGCCACCGGTCTTCGTGGAGCGTGCGGTGGAAACGGTGGGGCCCCCGCTGCGCGGCCAGGCCTTCCAGGAAAGGGCCACCCTCGTGGAATACGTGGACGAGTTCCACCTCGGGAGCCAGGAGGATGGGACCTGGTCGCTCGGGCTTAGCTACAACAGCCGTCGCGCGGTGGAGGAAGACAGTTTCGGCGGACTCGATCCGGAACGCTTCTGGCAAATGGATTTCACCCATCGCTACTACAACGATTACTTGCGGACCTACTTCCGGACCACCTTCCTCGGCCGTCTCCGCGAGCAAGGGCCGGAGACCTTCGGGATCGAGCACAGCCTGCAGCACCGCCCCTTCGATCACCCGCTGGTCTACACCCTCGGCGGAAGCGCCTTCTGGCAGGATGGCGACTGGTCGCTCTCGCTCCTGGGCTCGATCAGCCTCACCCAGGAATTGTCTCCGAAGTGGTCGCACACTCCCTCGGTCTCGGTATTCCTGAGAGAAATGAGCCGCGACGACGCCGGCCGCTTTCCGGAGCGCGTCGACCAGGACGTCTTCACCCGGTTCAAATCCGACCACCGCCGCGGTCTTCGCCTGCGCGATGAAGTGGCCTACACCCCGTGGCGTGACACGCGCCTCTTCGCCGGGGGCCAGATCGGAACCAATGAAGACTTCAATCTCTTCGCTCCCGACTCGGTCACGTATTGGGTTGGCATCGACCAGCTCCTCGGCCCGGTGCGGTTGGGCGTCGACTTCCGGGGCTACCGGTTCTTCGCCGACGACGACCGGGACGCGGCGGTGTGGCGGCACCAGCTGAGCGTGGAAGCGACCGGCGAGTTCTGGCTGCCCAATCAGCAACGGCTCGAGCTGGGCGCAAAGACCACCCACTTCCTCGAGGACAACGAGAACGCCTTCTTCCTCTTCGCGCGCTGGCACTTTGGGGAGGGACGGATGCTGCGCGATTTCCGGCCGGGCGAGAAACCGTTTCTCTCCTCGCGAGACCGCCGCATCCCGCAGGAGCGAAACAATGAACTCAGATTATTTCACGGTGAAGATGATGAAGAAAGGTTCCGTGGAAACAAGTAAGCTGCGAGCGTTGCTCGAAGATGGCATGCATCCGTGCTGGCGGAGGGTCGATACCGATCTGATGGATCCGCTCCTCGGGGCGCTGCAGGCGCGACTCGGCGGCGAGTCCCCTGCACCATTAGAGGTGGCACGTGCACTGGCGGCGGAGGTCCGGCGCACCGTCGATGCAATCGCCGCCCTGCGCGAGGGCCACGAAGCCTTCAACCAGCGGCACTCCGCGATGCGTAGCGAGGCTGAATTACGCGAAAACATCCTGGCCTACGCGGCGGAGCTGGGCGCGGGCGCGAAGGAACTGCGGGGCGACCGGCGCGCCTTCCGGCGCTTTTTCGGACACGATGCGATGGTGGCCCGCTTCCAATGCCGGCACGGCGATCTGCAACGCGAGCTGGCCTTCCTTCTCGAACGCCTCGGGACGGTGGCACGCCGGGCCTTTGGCGAGGCGGGCTCCCCGGAGGAGGCCTGGCGGGAATTGGCGCTCGAACCGCTCATGACGCCCTTGCTGGAATTCGACGGCGACGCCCGGGTCGCGACCTCCGCCCTGCGCGGCCTCTCGTGGTCCATCGCCGGTCTGCCCGAAGCCCTTCGCGATGCGGTCCTCGGGGTCAACGTGGTGCAGGCCATCTATCGGCTCTCCCTCGACCGCGAGCGGGACGTCTGGATCCAGTGCGAAGCGGTGGCGCTCCTGCGCGCGATTTCGGCGAAATTTTTTGACCACGTGGCGACGCTCCGCCTCACCGATCCCCCCGCCGGCGACGATCTCTTCGTGCGGCGGCGGCTCGTGGCGCTGGTGGCGGCGCGGCCCGGGTTGCACGACCTGCTGGGAAATGTCTCCGATGATCCGAGCCCCTTCGTCCGGCAGGGCATAACGGAGTGCTTCACGACGCTTGCACCCGAAATTGCGCTGCCGCTTCTGGCGCGGCTTGCAATCAAGGACGGCGAGCCGCCGGTGCGAGCCGCGGCCCTCCTGCAGATCCCGTCGCTCGGTGGCGCGGGCGCGGATCCCGGGGCGCTCTCGGGCATCCTGGTGGTGTCGCTGCGGGAGGAGACCGACACCTACGTGCAACGGGTGGCGATCAAGATTGCGGCTGATACTCACGCGACCCTTCCCGAGTCAGGGCGCGAAGCGTGGCGCGCGGCCTTGTTGCCCGCCCTGCGGCGGGTGCACCTGGAGGGCGATTCCCTGCCCGCAAGACGCTGGGCAGCCCAGGCCCGGGAGCGGATCTGGTGCGACTCCGCCGCCGAGCGTCGCGCATTGTTGTTACGGGTGCGTGAGACCGCCCGCGCGATTGCGCCCGGGAAGGGTGCCTGGCTGAAGGACGAGACCGCCGCCGCGATGGACGACGAACCACTGGGGCGGGTCCTCTCGGTGGCGGCGCAGGACGACTTCGGATTCGACGTGGTGAGGCGGCGCGGCGGGATTCGTCTGAACCGCGGGCACCGCTTCGGGTTCCGCTTCTGGCGTTTTTTCCACGAACTGCGAAATCCCTCCCCGGACAAGCGCCAGGCCTTCCGGCATACCATCGGGCGGATCTTCGAGGGGAACATGCGGGTGCCGTCCGTGCTTCTCTCCGAGATGTCGCAAACGAAGGTCCCGGGCGAACCGTTGACCCTCTCGGAAGAAGGCGGCTGGCGGCCCTTCCTCCCACTAGTCGATGACGTTCTCTCGGCACTCGAAGAGAACTCGCCGCGCAAGCCGCTCAAGATCATCACGAGCGAGGGTGTCACCGTGATCCGCCCACCGCGATCCCCGCTCAAAAAGGCGCGGGCGCGCTGGGTGCTGACGAAGCGCTTCGCGGAGTTCGCGCGCCTGCGCAACTCGGACGAACCGGCGGCCTACATCGCGGGCTTGCGGGAACTCGGCCTGGAATGCGAGTTTGCGGCCCTGGAAGGCGAGGAAGCGGAGTCGAACGCCGCACAGTGCTACGCCTGTTCGGCGCTGCCGGTGCTGGCGGTGGCGGGTCCGGATTTGTGGCCGCGGGTGCGGGACTACTTCTATTCGGTCTACTCCAATTCGCTCGGGCAGCTCTTCGTGTTTCTCGCCGCGGCAGCGGCCTTCTTCCTGGGACGCCACATCTACTTCAACCAGGTCTTCTTCCGGCTCCGCAAGCGCATCCCGTTGGTGGTGGGCGGCTGGGGAACCCGCGGAAAGTCGGGCACCGAACGCATCAAGGCGGCCCTCTTCAACGCCCTCGGGCACCGCATCGTCTCCAAGACCACCGGCTGCGAGGCGATGTTTCTCTACTCGCACTCCTTCGGCACCCTCAACGAACTTTTCCTCTTCCGTCCCTACGACAACGCCACCATCTGGGAGCAGGTCAACATCGTCAATCTCTCCGCGCGACTCCGCTCGCATGTTTTCCTTTGGGAGTGCATGGGCCTCACTCCGGCCTACATCGAGATCATCCAGCGCCAGTGGATGAACGACGACCTTGCCACCATCTGCAACACCTACCCCGACCACGAGGACCTGCAGGGACCGGCCGGGGTGAACATTCCGGAGGTGATGACCTACTTCGTGCGGCAGGATGGCCACGTCCTGACCAGTGAGCAGCAGATGACGCCCATCCTTGAGGCTGAGGCCGAGCGTCTCGACTGCCGCCTCGACAAGCTGGGCTGGATCGAACCCGGCCTGATCACGGATGACATTCTCGATCGTTTCCCCTACGCCGAGCACCCCAACAACATCGCCCTGGTGGCGGAACTCGGGGCGCAGTTGGGCATTCCCTACGACTTCTCGCTGAAGGAAATGTCCGACCGGGTGGTGGCCGACCTCGGAGTGCTCAAGGTCTATCCCGTCGCGGAGATCTCGGGGCGCCGCCTGCAGTTCGTGAACGGCTGTTCCGCCAACGAGCGCTTCGGCGCGCTGGGCAATTGGACCCGGCTCGGCTTCGACAAGCAGGACCCGCGCGAGGAACCCGGGGTCTGGATCACAGCCGTGGTCAACAACCGCGCCGATCGCATCTCGCGCTCGCGGGTCTTCGCCAACATCGTGGTGGAGGACATTGCGGTGGACCGGATCTTCCTGATCGGATCGAACCTCGCGGGTATGGCCGGCTATATCCGCGAGGCCTTCGACGCGAACGCGGAGGGACTGACCTTGTTTCCCGAAAGCGGGGAAGCGCCCGCGGAGGTTCTACGCGAGACGACCCATCGCTGGCGCCTTCCGGCGGGGCGGGAGGAACTCGATCTGGCACTCGGCGCGATGCAGGGTGAAGGCGACCTCGCCACCTGGCGCGAACCGTATGAGAAGGCCTGCGCGGAGTATGAAGCGCTCGCCGCCAAGCTCGGCTCGCCATCCGACAAGGCCGGCCTCGATGCGGAGTTCCGCAAGCTGCTCTGGACCTGGTTCGAGCGCAAGCTGGTGATCATCTGGGATTACCATTCCACCGGCGACCAGACCATTCACCGCGTCGCGCAGGAAACGCCCCCGGGCTACCTCAACCGGATCATGGGCCTGCAGAACATCAAGGGCACCGGACTCGACTTCGTCTATCGCTGGCAGGCGTGGGACTCGTGCTACAACGCGTGCCAGCAAATCGTGGACCGGAAGCCGAAGATTGCGCGCGACGGGATGGCGGCGCTGGCTGCTTTCAAGGATTTCGGGCTGCTCTGTGAAGGCGAAGTGCAGCGCGCCACCGGGGAGGCTGCCGAAAAGCACGGAACGCGTGACAAGGCCTTTCAAACCCAGCTCGATCTCGTTGGGCAGAACATGGAAGGCACCCTGAAGGAGATCAAGTCGGGGCTCGGGACGGCGGACGGGGAGTCAGGAGGAAAGAGCAAGCTGGCCGGCTGGACGCTCGGGTTCCTCGAAGCCTTCCTAGACGCGGGCGATGCGGTGCGGCGACGAAAGAAAGCGGACTCCGTCTATCGCGACATGGCCGCCGAACGGATCAGTCCGGCCCGCGCCGCCCAGGAAATCCAGCTCCTCAACAAGCGGCAGAAAGGTGGCTGGCTTAAGAAGGACCTCGAGGCCTGGAAGACCCGGCGGCGCGGCGGCTAGGGCGGGACATCAAAGACGACTCCGCAATTTCTTCGCCGCCGCGCGGAAGGCATCGAGGAGACCCTCGCTCCAGTCCGGGGCGAGACCGTCGAGAGAGCCGGTGGCCGCGCCGTCTTCAAGCTCCGCCATTCGTCTGCTCAGCCTAGCCATCCCGAAGGTGGCGAGCGAGCCCTTCAGCTGATGGGCGAGATTGGTGAACTGCTTCGCCTCGCCGACCCCGAAGTGTTCCTGCATCTCCCCCAACATCACTTCGGTGGCCGCGCAGAAGTCCTCGAAGATCTCGCGCGATTCCTCGTCGCCGCTCTCCATGATCGAATCGAAGTGCTCGAGATCAAGATCGTGGTCGCAGGCGGGCTCATTTGCGGGGCTGGCCGGAACGGTCTCACCCGTCGCCATCGCGGCGAGCGCGTCCCGCAGGTCCGCCAAGCGCAAGGGCTTGGCGAGGAAGCCCACCATCCCGGCGACGAAGCACTCCTCGCGGTCGCTCTCGAAGGCGTTGGCAGTGGCCGCAATGATCGGGGGGCGCGATTCCTCGGGGAATTCCCTCATGATCCGCCGGGTCGTTTCGAGCCCGTCCATTTTGGGCATCTGGATGTCCATCAGGATCAGATCGAAGCGCTCCCCGCTGCGCAGGATTTCCAGGACCTCGAGGCCATTCCGCGCGGAACGAGTGGTGTGACCCAGTTCCGCCAGGAGGAGCCGTGCCACCTGCTCGTTGTTCGGGTTGTCTTCGGCCAGGAGGATTTGCATCGCTACCTCGGCAGAGTAGGGCGAACCGTCCCCTCCTGAAAGCACGAAGACGTAATGCTCCAAGGCGGTGATTTTGATCTGCCATAAAAACAGTTCCACCTGAGGCCCCGGGTCTGCTAGCCTCCGCCCACATTCATGAAGGGCATCGTATTCACAGAGTTCCTCGACCTCGTCGAGCAGCAGTTCGGCTTCGCGATGGTAGATGACATCATCGAGGCGTGCGAACTGCCGTCCGGCGGCAGCTACACCTCGATCGGGACCTACGATCACACGGAAATCGTGGACCTGGTGTCGGCCCTCAGTACGCGGACCGAGATGTCGGTGCCCGATCTTCTCAAGTTTTACGGGGAGCACCTCTTCGGACGCTTCGTGATTCTTTACCCGCAGTTCTTCGAGAACGGGCGGCGGACTGCCTTCGATTTCCTGGAAGGAGTCGAGGACTACATTCACGTCGAGGTCCGGAAGCTCTATCCGAATGACCAGCTTCCGCGCTTCGACGTGTCGCGGCCCGATCCCGGGTCGATGGTGATGATCTATCACTCCACTCGTCATCTCGAGGATGTTGCGGAGGGGCTGATCGAGGGCTGCCTGAAACACTACGGAGAAGCCTGCGGGATTGTCCGCGAACCGGATGCGGAATCGGGAGGGGTGCGCTTCACCTTGACGGAGAAGAGCGAAGCCGATGAGTGACGATCTGGGTGCGGGGGAGGTCTGGGAACGCCGGTTCGCACGGGAACGTCGGGCCCGCAAGGAGGCCGAGCACTTCATCGAAGAAAAGAGCGCCGAACTCTACGACGCCAATCAGAAGCGCGAAGCCCTCACCCACGACCTGGAGCGGCGCATTGAGGAGCGCAGCGCGGAACTGCAAGAGAACGAGCGGGCCTTCTTCCAGCTCAGCAGGACCTTCCTTAACCTCGGAGCGGACTTCGAGGCCAACATTAACCGGCTCGTCGCGACCTGCGGGCAACTGCTCGGCGCCGCCTGCGCGTTCTACAACCGCATGGAGGACGGGCGGCTGTGCACGGTCGGACAGTGGCAATTGCCGCCCGGTCATTCCTCCGGTGAAGATCCGGAGGGGCGGCTGTGCACCGACCTGATCCGGCGCGGGCCGCTGGGCGGGGTGTTCGTTGTCCGTGATCTCCCGCAGACTTCCTATTTCCATTCCGATCCGCTCGTCCAGGCGCTCGGATTGAAAACCTACGCCGGGCATCCGGTCGTGGATCGTGATCAGGTGCTGGGATCGCTCTGCCTCGTGTTCCGGGAAGAAGTCGCGCTCTCCGCGCTCCAGGAAACGATCCTCGAGATGATGGCATCGGCGGTGGGAACCGAGGAGGACCGCAAGCGGGCCGAAGCGAAGATCCTGGAGCAGGGAAGCCGCTTCACCACCGTGTTCGAGAGTTCCATGGACGGGATCCTGATTCACGACATGGAAGGGAACATCGTTGAAGCGAACGAGGAAATCACCCGCCTGCTGGGCTATTCGCGGGAGGCCCTCTCCGCCATGAAGGTGGCGCAGCTCCATCCGGCGGAATCGCAAACTTCCTGCGCGGCGGCGTTCCGGCAGATCGCGGAGGTGGGCGAGTGCCGGTTCGAGGCGGAGTTTTTGCGGGTCGATGGCACGACCTTTCCCGCCGAAATCTCGTGGAAGCGGTTTGAATCGGGCGGACGGTTGCTGGTGCAAGGGATCGTGCGGAACGTCACCGGGCGCCACAAGGCCGAGCGCGCGATCCGGCGCAGTTCCAATGCACTCCGGGGGCTGTATGAGATTGCCTCCGCCCAGGACAAGGACCTTGCCGCGAAGGTCGATGCCTTTCTCGAGATGGGTTGCCGGCGGTTCCAATTGCCGGTCGGGATCCTCTCCCGCATCGAGGAGGACCGCTACGAAGTGGGGCGGGTCTCCGGGGGCGGGGAAACGCTCCGGGCCGGTGATGTTTTTCCGCTCGGCGAGACCTTCTGTTCAGTCACGGTGCATTCCAAGGATCCGGTCAGTTTCGTGCACGCCGCCGACTCGGAGTGGCAGCCGCACCCGGCCTACCAGAAGCACAAACCCGAAGCCTACCTCGGCTTCCCGGTCCACGTCGGAGGCCGGGCCTACGGCACTCTCAATTTCTCAAGCCCCGAACCGCGCACGCAACCGTTCGAGGAGACTGACCTGAAGGTCGTGCAACTCATGGCGGAATGGATCGGGGGCGAACTCGAGCGCGAATTCGCCTCGCGGAACCTGCACGACGCCAAGGAGGAATCCGAGCGCGCCAACCAGGCCAAGTCCCTTTTCCTCGCCAACATGAGCCACGAGATCCGAACCCCGCTCAACGGGATCATCGGGGTGGCGGAGCTTCTCAACACCACCGAACTCTCCCCCGAGCAGGCCTATCTCACCGAGACCATCCGCAAGAGCGGCGACAACCTCCTCGAGATCATCAACGACATCCTCGACCTTTCGAAGATCGAATCCGGGAAGCTGGAACTCGAAGAGGAACCGCTTTCCATCACCGAGTGCATCGAGCGCGCCATGAGCACGATCGTCGCAGAGGCGTCGCGGAAAGGAATCGAGGTGGCCTGCATGGTGGAGCCGGAACTCCACGACTGGGTGCGCGGAGATGCGGTGCGGCTCCGCCAAATCCTGGCCAACCTTCTGAGCAATGCCGTCAAGTTCACCGACGAGGGCGAAGTGTTCCTCCACGTGATGGCGGGGTCCGAGTCCCCACCCGGCCGACAAGCGCTCGTGTTCGAGGTGAAGGACACCGGGATCGGCATTGCCGAGGAGGACATCGACCGGCTCTTCATGAAGTTCACGCAGGTCGATGCCTCCACCACCCGGCGCTTCGGAGGGACCGGGCTGGGGTTGGCGATCTCCCGGCACCTGTGTGAGAGCATGGGCGGCGGGATCGAGGTGGAAAGCGAGTCCGGCGAGGGCTCGCTCTTCCGGGTGCGGCTCGAGTTCCCGCTCGCGGAGGCGGTGGACGGAGGGGAAACGGCGCGGATGGAAGGGGTGGCCGGCAAGCGTGCCCTGATCGTCGATGACAACGAAACCAACCGCCGCATTCTCGCGCGCCAGTGCGATCATCTCAAGATGGAGACCGAAGTCTTCGCTTCAGCCCGGGAAGTCCTGGAGTGGCTGGAGTCCGGGGAGCGCCCCGCGCTCGACATTGCCCTGATCGATTTCCAGATGCCCGGGATCGACGGACTGATGTTGGCGCAAAGGCTGCGGGGAACCGAAGAGTTAGCCGCAACCCCGATGGTGCTGGTCACTTCTCTCGGGAAGGCCCCCATTGCCAAAGGCCGGGACGACTGGCCCTTCCAGGCCCAGATTTTCAAGCCGGTCCTCCTGCGTCCATTGGAGACGGCGATCGCCACCGCCCTCGGAGTTTACGCGCACCCCGCCACCGTGCCGGGGCCGGCGGATGAACTTGCGGGCGAGCCCCTGCGCATTCTGATCGCGGAAGACAATCCCATCAACCTGCGCGTTGTGAAGAAGATGTTGCGCAAGCTCGGGCACCACGCGGAAGGGGTCGGCAACGGGATTGAGCTCCTGCAGGAACTGGGAGAGGACGCTTCGAAATTCGACGTCATCCTGATGGACGTGCAGATGCCCGAGCTCGACGGAGTCGAGACGACCCGGCGGATCCTCGAGAAGTGGCCGGAAAGCTCCCAGCGTCCGTATATCATCGCGCTCACCGCGGACGCCTTGCGCGGTGACCGGGAAAAGTACCTCGCGGTGGGGATGGACGACTACCTGAGCAAGCCGCTCCGCACGGTCGAACTGCGCCGGGCCCTAAGCTTTAGGACTGACATCGACTGACCTCCATAGTTTTTTGAGAACCTTCATCCGGGGCGTATTCAGGAGCAACGCCACGTGATCCCGGGTTGCTGCTCCTGACGGCTCCAAGTTTTCAGGATGGCTCAGCTCGCATTTCTCACCCAGAGCAAGCACAACCTCCCGTATGTTCCTCAAGCTCACGCTTCAATTGGGCAAACTCCCCTTCGGACAACTTTGTGTGTCGAGTCGTATCCGATTGATTTCGATCAGCCCTATGACTTGGGCTAACCGAACGCGGAGCGCCTCAGCCCTCTGCACTACCACTTCGAGCGGGTCCTTCGTGATCCTTCGTACTCGCCTCCCACGCAAGCCATAATCCTGCAACCAGGAGAGAGAACCCTGCGGCCGATGTCAGTGATCTCTGAATTCTACTCATACTGGTAATCTTCCGATGTCGGTTTTGTGGGCGAACCGTAAAGTTGGTAGCACGGCCTGAGCAACTCGCTCGCTTTTTCCGCAGCTCCACTCATCTTGGCTGACGAAGTTTCATCTGTCTATCAACAACGACCACGCCCCCGTTCACCTCTCTTAAAATTCGCGAGAGATCAATCATTCCCAGAGAGTTAGCACCACCTCCCCCTGCCTAACAGTTACCCACTCCAATAAATGTCGCGTTTGGAGAGTAGTCCCTGTCGGCACTTAGGGGCAATCAAACCCAGAATGAAGTGACTTGCTTTCAACCCAGGGTCTTGTTCCCCTCTCTGTGACTAGGGGAGTGGCTTCAACGGTTGGTTGAGGGTTGAATGGCCACAACAACTGGGAACCCAGAACAGTAAATCTCGTTTCAGGCGTAAAGTGAAAAATTCAATCCATTGGCGGCACATTCCCACCGACGACTCACGATTTCAGTCTTTTTCCAGGATGACGACACTGACAGAGCACATGGAGTGCCCTGTCCCGCTCATCGGGAAAGAATGAACAACTTTCCATCCCCCAGCTAAGTATTGGTTCAGTTCACTGAGGGCCTCCTCAGAAGTTTGCTCCTTCTTTCTTCCATTCAAGGCATTCACATCCATGGCCACAACAATTGCTTTTCTCATATTCCGGTTTTTGGGCTAACAGGTAAGCTTGTAGCACAGTCTCGGAAATTCGCTCTCTTGAAAGATCAGCAAGCCTGCTACATTTCTTTCTGCGCCTGCAAACGCTGAGCGGCGCTATAATTGAGAAAGAGAAAACGGGCCACCTTACGATTCAATCATGATTATTCTCCGTCTCCTGTTCCTACTCGCGCTCTGCCTCTTACCTTCTGCAAGGGCCGACGATTTCCCGCTGGTCGCGGACGACCTTGAGGTTTCTCTCTTCGCCAGGAATCCGCTGGTGCGAAACCCCTGCGCAATCACTTTCGACGCGAAGGGCCGACTCTGTGTTGGGATGGGACCACAGTATCGTAATCCCAAGCCGGATACTCCCGGCGATTCAGTTTGGATCCTGATTGATGAAGACGGAAACGGGACAGCCGACTCGCGGAAGCAGTATGCCACCGGCTTCAACTCAATCCAGGGATTGGCATGGCGCGGGCGGGATCTCTATATTGCCAATGCCCCGGACCTCACCATCGCACGCGATCTGGATGGAGACGACGTCGCGGATGAATACATCAGACTCTTCACCGACCTTGGAAATCTCGAACACGCTTTGCACGGACTGCAGTTCGGCCCCGACGGTAAACTCTACATGTCGAAAGGAAATTCCAAGGGGCTCACCCGTCCTCCCAATCGGATTGCCCCGAAGCCCTTCCGCGAGCTGTGGGGCGTGGAACTACCAGACGCGCCCGACTTCCCAAAACCGACCGTCTTCAAGAAGGGGGACTACAAAAAAAACTATCACGATCCGGCCGATGACTGGGGACTGTCCGGAGGGATGCTGCGCTGTGATCCGGACGGATCGAACCTCGAAATCGTCTCGCGTGGTTTTCGAAACCCCTGGGACATTTGTTTCGATGACTCTTTTAACTGGCTCGGCACCGACAACGACCAAACCCAGGGTGACAAGATCTTTTCACCATTCTACGGAGCGCACTTCGGCTGGGGCCATCCTTGGTCCTACGACTGGAAGGGCGACGATCACCTCCCCACCGCGCCTTCTTCCGGACCACTCTTCGAAGGCTCCGGAACCGGAATTACCTACTGTGGACTGGACCACTATCCTGAAAAATACCGTGGCATCTTCCTCATCAACGACTGGCTGAGACGAGAGGTCATTATCTATCGGCCAAAGTGGGAAGGTGCCTGGATGAAGCCCGACCGGGAGAAGCTCGAAATTTTCGCACACGCGGGCGGAGGACGTTCGATGGGCGGGAGCACCGGCCGGAGTTTCGATCCGGTCGATATCGAAGTGGGGCCTGACGGAGCGATCTACATCTCAAGTTGGGGACGGGAGTATGGTTTGAGTGAGAAAGACGGGAAACAAATCAACGAAGGTCGTATCTACCGAATCTGGCCAAAGGCGGTGCCGCCGCAGATGAAGAAGGAACCGAAGAGGAGCAAATCAATTCGTGAGTGGACCACTCAGGAGTTGCTGGACGACCTCGGGAAATCACTTCCGGTTTGGAGAACCAACGCACAGGACGAACTGGTGCGGCGGGGCGAACAGGATCTGAACTCTGAGGAATTGCTCGCGCCGGACTCGACACAGGGCCTGCTTTGGACTTTGTGGACGATGGGACGAATGGCCCCTGAAGATGACAAGATGGACGACATTTTCCTCGCAAAATTGAACAGTGATCTTGAACCCAAAGACCGAATTCAGCTGATCCGAATTTTAGCGCATCGGGCCAAGGCGCGTGGAATCAACACCCTGCCTGATCTCCTGAAGAGTGGACTGCAAGAAGAGAGCCCCCGCTCTCGGCACGCCACCGTTCTTGCGATGCGACAGGTCGGCGAAACGCGCTGGCACAAGGAGCTTCTGCATCTGATTGAACAGGAACAAGATCGCATCGTTTACTACTCGGCGTGGGGAGCGCTTGGTAAACTCATGCCGCAGGAGGAGTGGAAGGCGCTGCTCAAAGACCAACGCCCCGCCGTCCGAAGGGCGGCTTTGCTTTCGCTCCTGGAGGAGGACGCCTTGAGTGCACAGGAGCTCAAACCTCTGACCAGGAATTCAGATCAAGCAACGGCACGACTGGCGGCAAGACGTCTCGGAGGAAAGCACCGCACCGAGATTCGCGGGCCCAAATTGGAAGTTCAAAACACGACCGTGGGACCCGTGCGGGAACCGATCTCAGTCGTCTCTTCAATTCGCAACCTTCCCGGCCGGAACTACGAGGAGGCGGTTCTCACCGAGGGGGTCCGCGCCTTCACGGACCGCCCCTATCGTCTCAACTCGGTGCCAGCTGAACTCAAAGGACTGACATTTATCCGCCCGGCCAACAACGATGCCGATGACGCCAGCGGCCCCTTCCTCGGCCTGACTCTGCGCTACGACTCGAAGGTCTATCTTGCCGACGACACACGGGGCGGAAAGCTGCCGATATGGGCGCGCGAAAAGTGGATACCAACCGGCATGTTCATCAAGACCGACGACTCCACACACCGCGTCTACTCAGCGGATATTCCGGCAGGAAAAATCCGCTTCGGCGCAAATCGTGATGGCATCACCAGAGGCAAGGGCAACTATCTCGTGATCATCAAACCGAAGTTGCTTCAGCCACAAGCGACTGCCGCCACCGTCGCCGCTGTCCTGCCTTTGCTCAAAACCGCAGACATGAAACGCGGACGGGCCCTTTTCCTAAGCACGACCGGAGCATCTTGTGCGACCTGTCATCAGCTGGAAGGCTTTGGAAACCTCTACGCGCCAGACCTCGCCGGGATCGGAACGCGAGCCACTCCGGAATTCATCGTGCGTTCCATTCTCGAACCAAGCGCCGAAATCACAGAGGGCTTCGCGGTGCAGACCGTGACCACAAAATCCGGCGACACCACAGCCGGGATCATATTGGAAGAAACCGGACTCTCTGTGAAAATAGTGACATTGGATGGCTCATTGGAGACGGTCCTCAAGAAGGACATCCTCAAACGCGAAACGATTCCGATCTCCGCCATGCCGCCCACCTTCGCAGGCCTCCTCTCGCCGCAGGACGTGGCGGATATCACGGCCTATCTTCAGGCTCCAAAGGAGACGCCCAAATCCATCGAAACTTCAAAAACCGCTTCTAAAATTCCGGCCGTTCAGCCCTCCCCTCTCTCGGGGAAACAATGGGGAGATCTGAACAAGGGCTTCTCTCTCGACTGTCACGATCAGCGACTCGAGATCCGTTACAACGGAGTAGAGATCGCCTCCTATTACTACAATCATCCCGAGACGCGGCGACCCTTCTTCGCGCATATCAAGACACCCTCCGGACTCCAGGTCACCCGAAATTTCCCACCGATCACGGGGAAGGACGCCACAGACCACGACACGATGCACCCGGGGATCTGGATGGGCTTTGCGAATCTCGACGGGATCAGCTTCTGGCACAACAACGCCGGGTCAGTGAACCACATCGAATTCCCGGTAGAACCGACTGCGGGCCTCACCGCTTCCTTCACCGTGAAGAATCGCTATTTCGCCCCCGACTCCCGGGTGGTCTGCGAAGAATGGACGAGCTATCAATTTGTTCCGAATAAGGACGGCTACCTCATTTCGATCGACTCCCGCTTTTCCAGCGACTCGCCTTTCTCTTTCGGCGTGAAGGAAGAGATGGGGCTCGGGCTGCGTGTTGCGACTCCCATCACGGTGAAGGGCGGAAAGGGATCGATCCTGAGCGCGGCGGGCGGGAAAAATGAAAAGGGCACCTGGGGAATGGCCGATGCGTGGTGGGATTACTTCGGCTCACTCGGAGGAAAGAGCGCCGGTATTCAGATCATGTCAGGGCCCGGCAACCCCGCCGTGTGGGCCCACAGCCGCGACTACGGAGTGCTGGTGGCAAACCCCTTCCCGGTGGACCGCCCCGAAAACCGCGACAAGAAGATCACAGTGCAGCCAGATGAGATATTTCGCCTGAGGTTCGGGGTGCAAATTCACGAACACAAGGTTCGCAAGAATTACGATCCGGCCAAAGCGAACCAGCGCTACCTGGATGCCGTGAAGTAGGAGCGCATGGTCGCTGATCCGGCCAAAAAACACGTGAATTTCCTTAAAACCCGGTGACCAGACGGTTCGTGTATTCCGATCCGTTGACTAATCACCAAGGGTGTCAGGCCCTCCATTCGTAGGAGTATCTGGCCGGCTTTCCCGCTTGGTGACTTTGCAGACCTCATCTTCGAACCGCGATTTTCGGACTCCCGAGGGATACCACTTTTCGGCGAGGCCATCGGTCACCCCTTTGTTCAATCTCATCTCCACCGCTTTGGTGCCGTTCTCGTGCCACTCCAATTAGGGGCCATCGATCGCATCATTGACGATCTCCGCTTGCGAGTGTTTCTGGCCGGAGGCATACCAGCGGATGCGGCGACCGTTTGAGACGCTCCGGACAAAAGTCTCCTCAACCTCGATCTGCCCGTTCTCAAACCAACCTCCCGAAGATCGATGTGCTTTTCCATCATGGATTTCGATCTCCAGCTTGCGCGCCTCTTTGGAAAAATTCTCAACCAACAAGCCACTGAAGGGTTCACCGGAGCCGTGTTCATAAAGCCGCTTGTCCTCGCGTAGTTTGAGATCGGCATGCAAGACCTCTGCCGGCGGCAGCGGAGTGGTGACCGGTTTATCGACAGGTTTCAAGAAATGCCACGAAATCACGAGGCAGCCAACCAAGGCACCACGGTGCCGGTAGCGGGTGATCCGTTATTCAGTGGGAGAGGAAATTCAATAGTAGGGGGCGAAGTATCACCACTCCCCCCTTCGGCCATCGTGATCCCAACACCCCCTCCTCCATCAACCGTAATAACCCCTTCCGCTCTCGAACCGCCACCACCACTCAGGATCAATTCAAGCGGCTGGTTGCGATACCCACTCGCGCCTGCCGTCATGGTGACCCTTCGCACGCCCGCCGAGAGAGTCACGGTAGCCTCGCCACCCCCTTCGCCACTCAAGATGACAGCAGGTGCCTCATTGTAGCCACTGCCGGGCTCGGTGATCACAGCGAATCCCGAAGCTCCAACGGTATAATCGACACCCTCTTGAAAATAGGGAGTCGTCGGGTCCTCATCAGAATCCGAGGCCACTGAAACGTTGGCAGGATCATTCCGGACAGTGTGGTGGCGGGTGGAGACGCCCGCTTCTATTTCCGATCAGAACTCGCCGCGGAAGGAGCACCTGGCGGTGGGCGTTTCGTAAATGATGATCTCGCAGAGGCCGGGGAGATCTTTTTCGAGTTTTCGCCAGAACCAGGCGGCCATGATCTCGATGGTCGGGCTTTCGAGACCTTCGATATCGTTGAGGTAGCTGTGATCCATCTTTTCAAGAAGGGGGCGCATGGCATCGGAAATACACTTGTGGTCGTAAACCCAGCCGATCTCGGGATTCACCTCGCCCTCGACGTGAATCTCAACCTTGAAGCTGTGACCGTGCATTTGACGGCATTTGTGGTCGTCGGGAAGGCTGGGAAGGGTGTGGGCCGCTTCGAAGCGGAAGTCCTTGATGATTCGGGCACGCATGGTTCTTTGAGCTGGCCGAGAGGATAGACTTGTCTCCCCCGTCGTCCATCGCCAAGTTCCCCGCAGTTCATGACCAACCGCATCGACACCACTTTCGCCCGCCTGCGTGAGAAAAACCGCAAAGCCTTCGTCGCATACGTCGCCGGAGGAGATCCCGACTTCGATCGCTCGCTGGAAATTCTTCACGCTCTCGCCGATGCGGGTGCGGATATCATCGAACTGGGCATCCCCTTCTCCGATCCCATGGCTGATGGCATTGTCAACCAGCTGGCCGCCGACCGCGCGCTCAAGGCCGGGATGAACACCCATCGAATCATTGATCTCATCACGGCTTTCCGTGAGACCCACGAGACCCCTCTGGTGCTTTTCACCTACCTCAATCCGGTTTACGCCTACGGATATGAGAAATTCCACAATGATGCCGCAGCCGCCGGAGCGGATGGCATTCTCCTTCTCGACCTCCCGCCCTCGGAAGCAGCGGTCAATGCCGACTTTGCCCATGGCGAGGCCTTGCATCACATTCATCTCATCGCTCCCACCACGCCCGAAGGCCGTCGTAAGACGCTTGCGGAGTCCTCCCAGGGGTTTATTTATGCCCTCTCGCGGACGGGCGTGACCGGCTCACATTCCGCGCCATCGGAAGGAATTGGAGCGCAAGTGGCGGAAATTCGTAAATTAACCGACACCCCGATCTGCGTGGGATTTGGCATCACCACTCCCGAACAGGCCGCAGAGGTTGCGGGACACGGAGATGGCGTTATCGTCGGTTCCGCAATTGTTCGCACGGTGCAGGAAAACGCCGACGCGCCCGATGTCGCCCAAAAACTCAAGGACTTCGTCACACCACTCATCGAAGCGACCCATTCAGCTTAAAACCATGACCCTGAACTTTAGCAAAATGAACGGAGCCGGAAACGACTTCGTGGTGATCGACAACCGTGCTCTCGATAAAAACCTCTCGAAGGAAGACATCGCGCGACTTTGTGACCGTCATCGTGGCGTCGGAGCAGACGGGCTTTTGGCGGTCGAGCCGGCCGAACGTGGAGCCGACGTGAAGTTCCGCTATTACAATGCCGATGGAGGCGAAGCCGAGATGTGCGGAAACGGCGCACGCTGCTTCGGCCGCTACACCGCGCGTTTGCTTGGTGGCGACATGACCTCGCTGACTTTTGAAACGATCGCAGGAACCCTCAAAGCGGAACTGATCGGAGACGAAGTCTGCATCGACATGTCGGATCCCTTTGATCTGGAGATGAATTCGCCCGTCGCATCGATCGCATCGGTTCACAACCTCAACACGGGCGTGCCCCACGCGGTGGTCTTCGTTGACGACCTCAAAAGCTGTGACATCGTCGGAAACGGAGCGACCATCCGGTATCACGGGCATTACGCGCCCAACGGAACAAACGCCAACTTCGCGGGTATTTTGGCTCCCGATCATCTCTCCGTAAGAACCTACGAACGGGGAGTGGAAGGCGAAACCCTGGCCTGTGGCACCGGAATCACCGCCTGCGCCCTCATTCACCATCTCCTCACCGGCGCGCCCTCCCCCATCAAGGTTGATGTTCGGGGCGGCGAGACGCTCTCGATTGGTTTTGAACCCGGTCCTGATCAAGCCTTTACCAACGTCACCCTGAGCGGCCCCGCTGATTTCGTCTTCGACGGAGAAATCACGCTCTAGCAAATGCGGCTTCCCTCAACGAGGACTCTATGGTTCTCTTAATCAAGCATTCATGGAACTCGATTTCACAGACACCCCGTTCGACACCAAGGCGATCAAGCCTCATGAGATTGAGGAGGTCTTCGAGGATCCTTTTTCGATCCGGCTATTGCCCGATAATGAGCGGGCCGATGGAGAAGCCCGTTTTTACCTCGTTGGAAAAACCATCGGAAGCCGGGGACTTTTTCTCGCATTCTGGTCCAACGGGAAAAAAGCCCGCGTGGTTTCGGCCCGTGATCTCGTGGCCGAAGAAGATGCCTACTACGAACGCAAGCTTGCCGAATTAAAATAACCCCTGCCCGACGAAATGAAAATCATCTCAGACTGGAACGAGGTTCCCGATTTTGAAAGCGACGAAGAAGAGCACGCCTTCTGGAACGGACATGCCCTGAATCCGCGTCTCATCAACGGCTCGGTGCACGCGCCCGATTCAAAGGAATCGACAACCATCACCCTGCGCTTCGACCCTCGCATGCTCTCCCGCATCAAGCGCATCGCGCGTTCCCGCTTCCTCAACTACCAATCGATGATGAAGCAATGGCTCGCCGAGCGCATGGAGGAGGAGATGCGCAAAAACGGTGATCAGGATTCCTAACGTCTAGAAATGCCCTCGCTTTCCTTCCGCCAAAGCGCCCGTTTTTGGGCCGGATGTTTTGTCCTCTGGTTCATCGTTCTCAACCTGCTTTCGCACGGAGATCGATTCCACCCTCCCGGCAGCTTCTTTTCCATCGATCTTCCGCACATCGACAAGATCGTGCACTTTGGCTACTTCTTCGGAGGTGGCGGTCTGTTCTCGGCGGCTCTCTTTTTTGCGAAGAAGCCAGGCTGGGGGCGTCTCACCTTGATCGTCACGGTGACTCTTTCAATCCTCGGAGTTTGGGATGAATTTCATCAGTCATTTTTCGCGAATCGAACGGGCAACGATCCGGGCGACTGGCTTGCCGATACCCTTGGAGCGCTGTGTGGAGCCCTCGTCTTTCGCAAATTGCACCGGAGGCTTCTCCCGTAGGGGAAATTACGAAGCAGGAAAAGTTGTTAGATTCGGAGTATTTTCACTTGCTGTTCGCTGATTCAGCCCGACCTGTAAGCCTAAAAATTCATGACATCCTTTTTTTTTCATCCAATTACCACCTTCTTTGGAGGTGGAATTCTCGCAGTTGTGGCGATTGGTTTTATTTTGAATGCCAAAATCGAATCAAACCAAACAGCCCGGATGGTCAAAGATTACCGGGAAGCGATGTTAAAAGCAGGTGACGCCGGTCCCGCTCCCGGGACAAGTGAAGAAGCCGAGGCCATCGCGCGATTCGTCAAGTTCCTCAAGAATGTCGGGAGCAAGGACTACATCGAGGAAAACACTTCGGTTGCTTATGCTGAAAATGCCTATCTCGACGACACCATCGTGACTCATTACGGGCCGGAAGAGATTAAAAACTACTTTGTGGAAACCGCGGCGACGATGACAAGCTTTGAGCTCGAAATTCTCGACACCGCCAGGTCCGGTCCCGACCACTACATTCGCTGGGAAATGATCTTCGCAGCTCCCAAACTGGGTGGTGGGGCCCCCATTCACTCGGTCGGGGTCAGCCAGGTCCGTTTTGATGCCGACGGCAAGGTTGCTTTCCACCAGGACTTTTGGGACTCGGGAAAACACATTTACGGCCAAATCCCCGTGGTTGGGGGATTGATTGGTATCATTCGCAATCGAATGAAGTAAGATTGTCCCATGTCCGAGATCTCCCAGCACAAAAAAGGCCTCATTCCGACCCTTGGTCGAGTGATTGGCCAGTGGCTGGATTCGGACTTTCGCAGAGCTGACGCACCCGACCCCGCGACTCTCCCCGACCGGATCAATTGGGAACGCACCCTTCCCTTCATCTTCCTCCATCTGGGATGTCTTGCGGTCTTCCGGGTTGGCATCAGTTGGCCGGTCGTCATCGCCGCGGTCGTTCTCTATTTGATTCGCATGTTTGCCATCACCGGCTTTTATCATCGCTACTTTTCACACCGGACCTTTAAGACTTCACGTTTCGGGCAATTCCTTTTCGCGGTGCTGGGAAACAGTTCGATGCAACGCGGCCCGCTTTGGTGGGCTGCCACCCACCGGCACCATCACCAGCATTCGGATGAGGAAATCGACATTCATTCTCCCGTTCACCATGGCTTTGCCTGGTCGCACATTGGCTGGCTGACCTCGATGAAGAACTTCCCCACCGACTACGACCGTATTCCCGATCTCAGGAAGTATCCCGAGTTGGTCTTTTTGAATCGCTTTGACCAAATCGTGCCTTTCATTTTCGGTCTCGCAATGCTGGCGATCGGAGCGCTTTTGGAACGCTTCGCTCCCTCTCTGGAAGTGACCATGTGGCAGTTCTTCGTTTGGACCTTTTTCATCAGTACGACGGTTCTTCTCCACGGAACACTCTTCATCAACTCGCTCGCCCATGTTTGGGGCAAACGCCGTTATGACACCGGAGACGACAGCCGAAATTCCTTTCTCCTCTCACTGATCACACTCGGCGAGGGATGGCACAACAACCACCACCGCTATCCGCACTCGGTTCGCCAGGGATTTCGGGCGCGGGAAATCGATCCGACCTACTACGGCCTCAAGCTACTCTCATGGCTGGGTTTGATATGGGACCTCAAACCGGTGCCACAACGGGTCAGAGAGGAGGGCCAGCAACCGCGATGAGCAGCAAGCGGGAAAAAGTTGCGATCATCGGCTCCGGAATTTCCGGATTGGCCTGCGCACATTTTCTCCATTCTCATCACGAAATCACCCTCTTTGAAAAGGACGACCGAATCGGCGGCCATTCCAATACGGTGATGGCCGGAAAGGATCCCCTCGATACCGGCTTCATGGTCTACAACGAGGTCACCTATCCGCTCCTCACCCGTCTTTTCAAGGATCTAGAGGTGGCCACCAAGCCAACCTCGATGTCCTTCAGCGTGCAGCACACCGCGCATGCTCTCGAGTTCAATGGAGGAAGCCTCAATCTCCTCTTTGGCCAGAGAAAAAACCTCTTCCGGCCCCGCTTCTGGAAGATGCTTCTCCAGATCAATCGCTTCAACAAAGAGACGGTGGCTGAATTGAAAAAGAAGGAAGAAACCAAACTCACCCTGGCTGAATACGTCGAAGAACGAGGCTACGGCCGGGACTTCCTCCACTGGTATCTCTCTCCGATGGCGGCAGCGGTGTGGTCAAGCCCACCCGAAAAGATCGACCGGTTCCCTGCCATCACCTTGATGCGCTTTTGGCATAATCATGGCTTCCTTGGCCTCGACACCCAGCACCCATGGCGAACGGTCGTGGGCGGCTCGAAGGAGTATCTCAAAAAGCTCATTGCGCCCTTCGCGGACCGCATCCAAAAAGGTGATCCTGTTGCGTCCATCAGCGCAGAAAATGAAATCACCCTCGCCTCCGGCAAGACAGAAAAATTTGACCGCATCATTAGCGCGGCTCATGGCGATCAGGCTCTCAAGCTTCTCGCCGCCCCCACCGATCTGGAACAGGAAATCCTCTCGACTTTTTCTTACCAGGCCAACAAGGCCGTTCTTCACACCGACGAACAATTCATGCCGCGGACGCGTCGTTGCTGGGCCTCCTGGAATTATCGAATCGAGGGCGGAAAGCACTCCACGATCTACTGGATGAACAGCCTCCAGGGAGCAACGGCAGACAAGAATTTTTTCGTCTCGGTCAATCCTTCCGCCCCCATCCCCAACGACCACGTCATCAAGGAAATTGACTACGAGCACCCGCTCTTCGATCTGGAAAGCATCGCGGCACAAAAGAGGATTCCCGAACTTCACGAAGCCGGAACCGGACGCTACTACTGCGGTGCCTGGCAGCGCTATGGTTTCCACGAAGACGGCCTTTGGTCGGCGGTTCGGCTTTGCGAAGACATTTTAGGGAGGAGCCCATGGTCATGAATGCCTGCCTCTACGAATGCGAAATCGGGCACCGTCGGCTCAAGCCGGAGCAAAAGCGCTTCGACTATCGCATTTTCATGCTCAGCGTTGATCTCGACGAACTTCCAAAGACATGCTTTCTCGGGCTCAATCGCTTCAATCTTTTTTCCCTCAACGACCGGGACCACATCGACCTCGGAAAGCCCGGCGGCATCCGCGCCAACCTCCTTGCCTGGATGGAGGAGAAGGAAATCGCATGCCCGCCTGACGCTCAAATCCGGCTCGTCACCCTCCCCCGTGTTTTTGGCTACGCCTTCAATCCGGTTTCTTTCTACTACGTGAATTCCCGGGATGGCGAACCGCTTTTCGCCATCGCCGAAGTTTGCAACACTTACCACGAAATGAAACTCTACCTCGTGGACGGTATGAAGAACAGCGGATGGCAACGCAAGGTTGCCAAAGATTTCTATGTTTCTCCATTTTCCGATGTCCGGGATTCCTTTGACTTTCGATTAGGCATCCCTGGAGCGAAATGGGCGGTCAATATCGACAACTCCGACGAAGACGGCATCACGCTGGTATCGTCGATTCGGGGAAAGGCCCGCCCGCTCTCGGCAGGACGCCTCCTCTGGTTTGCCCTTAAGTATCCCCTCCTCTCTCTCAAGGTCATTTTCATGATCCACTGGCAGGCCCTCAAACTTTGGAAACGAAAGATCCCCTACTTCGCAAAGTCCGCCAATCGAGATTCCCAACGCGATGTCCTGCGCCCCCATTCTTCACTCACTTCTTCCGATGACTAATTCCCCTCTCCCGATCAAATACGGACTTCCCGAGCGCATGGTCGTCGGGCTTCTCAACAAGATGCCACAAGGTCGGCTCCAAATGACCTACACCGACGGAACGACCCGTGACTTTGGCGATCCCAAAAGCGAGGTCACCGCATCCGTCAAAATCAACGACGACAAGGAGTTTTTCAAACGCTGCGCCTACTACGGCAACATCGGCATGGGCGAAGCCTACACCGATGGACTCTGGGACACGCCCGACATCCGTGCCGTCATCAGCTGGTTCATTTTGAACATGCAGGCCTTGCAGGGAGCGGACACCTCGTCGGACAAACTCCCCGGCGTGGGACTGCTGAAAGTGGTCAATTGGTTCCGCCACCTCCGCCGGGCCAACACGGTGGAAAACAGCCGTCGCAACATCTCGGAGCACTACGATCTGGGCAACGAATTCTATTCGCTCTGGCTCGATGCCACCATGACCTACTCCTGTGCCAAGTTTGAGCAACCGGATCAGGAATTTGAGGATGCCCAAAATGCCAAATACGAGGCCCTTTGCCAAAAGCTCCATCTCAAGGCCACCGACCACGTTCTGGAAATCGGCTGCGGTTGGGGAGGCTTCGGGACCTACGCCGCCAAAACCCATGGGTGTAAGGTCACCGGCGTGACAATTTCGGAAGAGCAGGCAAAATTTGCCCGCGAGCGGGTCAAACGCGAAGGAGTTGAGGACAAGTTCGAGGTCCGTATTCAGGACTATCGCCACATCGAGGGGCAGTTCGACAAGATCGTTTCCATCGAAATGATCGAGGCTGTTGGCGACAAGTTTCATCAATCCTTCTTCTCCAAGTGCCACGAGGTTCTCGCACCTGACGGTATCCTGGCTTTGCAAATGATCACGGTGCCCGACAATCGCTACAAGAGTCTCACCAAGGGAGTCGATTGGATTCAGAAAACAATCTTTCCCGGCTCTCTCCTCATGAGCGTGGGGCGGGTCAATGAAGTCCTCTTAAAAACGAGCGATCTTTTCCTCCACGATCTTGAAGACTTCGGAGCCTTTTATGTCCGCACTCTCGGTAATTGGCATGACCGCTTCAACGCCGCCAGGGATTCGCTCTTTCAACTTGGCTTCGATGAACCCTTCATGCGGACCTGGAATTATTACCTGAAATACTGCGAGGCTGGCTTCGCCACTCGAAACATCTCGGTGGTTCAGGCAGTCTACACCCGGCCCAATAATCCGGCCCTGATGGCGTGAGCGAAGCAACTGTCAGACAAGATCCCTGGTGGAAGCGGTGGTTCATCAACCCCGTTCTCAAACAACTCACGCAGGGAATCAGCGCCGACAAACTGGCTTGGACCATCGCGACCGGCTGCGCGCTGGGCATCTTTCCCATCATGGGGACAACCTCCGTCGTTTGTTTCTTCGCCGCCACTTATTGGCGGCTCAATCAACCGGTCATTCAAGTGGTTTGTCATACCCTATGGGCCGTTCACCTCGCTCTCATTCTCCCCTTTGTCAAGCTGGGGCAATGGATCCACAGAGACGATCCCATCACCGGATCCATCCCGACCCTCCTCAAGGAATTCTTTTCGAGCCCGTCGCAATTCGCGCAGGACTATTGGCTTGCAGCCTGGCATGGTGTGGTCGCCTGGTTCCTTGTCGCCATTCCTCTCGTATTCATTGTGCGTGCCATCAGTCTGCCTCTGCTCAAAGCCGCCGCCGGCCGCATTGAAAGAAGAAAGGAGGCCACCGTATGAATGATCCCACCCTGTTGGGCATTGTGGCCGCGATGGTGATTCTTGATTTTGCAGGAGGATGGTGGTTCGGCGGAAAGATCAAGAACTACTCACTCGTCGATGCGATGTGGGCATTTTGGATTGGCCTGGCAGGTGTCATTTATGCCGTCTTTGGAAATGGCAACCTCCCAAAACGCATCGCCGCCGGGACCATCGCCGCAGTCTGGGGATTTCGACTGGCCTATCATCTTCAAAAACGAATCCGCAGACATCATCCGCAGGAAGACTCACGCTACCAAAAGCTTCGTGAAATTTGGGATGGCCGGGTGCAGTCCGCCTTCTTTTGGTTCTTCCAGGCCCAAGCCCTCTCGGTCCTCCTTTTGGCACTTCCCTACTTCCTCGTGGCCCGTGATTCCTCACCGTGGGGAGTGTTTGAAACCACCGGACTGATCGTGGCCCTCATCGGTCTCGGCGGTGAGATTCTTTCCGACCATCAAATGTCGCGCTTCAAGGAAAAGGACAACCGACCAGGCTCGGTCTGTCGGGAGGGGCTGTGGAAGTATTCCCGCCACCCGAACTACTTCTTTGAGATGGTGATTTGGATTGGCGTCTTTCTTTTTGCCTGCGGCTCGGCATGGGGATGGATCACCTTTTTTGCCCCCCTTACCATCACCTTCCTCCTTCTCAAAGTGACCGGTATCCCGCCAACCGAAGCATCCGCGGTAAAACGAAAGGGCGATGCCTACCGGGATTATCAACGCACCACCAGCGCCTTCATTCCCCTCCCTCCGAAATCATCATGATCACTATCGACGACCTCCTCGCCAAGGACATCATTCCCGATGCCCTCATCCGAATCGGGATCCGCTCACGGCTGAAAGACACCCTCAGGCAATTTGAAAAACGCGACTGCGAAGGGCGTCAGGAATTCCTGATGAAGCACGTTCGCGAGCTCAGGGAGAGCCCCATTGCCATCGCCACGGACGAGGCCAACGAGCAGCACTACGAACTCCCGACGGCATTCTTCAGGAAAGTCCTCGGGCCGCACATGAAGTATAGCTCCGGCTATTGGGACTCCGGGACCACCGACATTGAAACCTCGGAAGCCCGCATGCTGAAACTCACCTGCGAACGCGCTGATCTGAAAGACGGCCATCGCATTCTCGAACTAGGATGCGGTTGGGGATCACTCACCCTCTGGATGGGAAAACACTTTCCAAATTCAAAGATTACCGCGGTGTCCAACTCCCGCACCCAGAAGGAGTATATCGACTCCCAGGCAGAGGAACTCGGGCTGACCAACATCGAGGTCAAAACCGTGAACATGATCAACTACGAAGGCGAAGGCGAAAGCGTTTTTGACCGGGTTGTTTCTGTCGAAATGTTCGAGCACATGAAGAACTACGAACAGCTTCTGGGTCGAATCTCGACCTGGCTCAAGCCGGACGGCAAACTCTTCGTCCACATCTTCACTCATCGCGAATACGCCTACCACTACGAGGCCAGGGACGAAAGCGACTGGATGGCGCGATACTTTTTTACCGGCGGCCAAATGCCATCCGATGATTTGTTGCTCTACTTTCAGGGCAAGCTCTCGATCGAAGACCACTGGCAGGTCAGCGGAACCCACTATCAAAAAACCTCGGAAGCGTGGCTCACCCGCATGGATCAGGCGAGCGAGGAACTGAAACCCCTCATTGCCAAAACCTACGGCGAAGCTGACGCCAAAAAATGGTGGGTCTGGTGGCGCTGCTTCTTCATGGCCTGCGCCGAACTGTGGGGCTACCAAGGCGGTGATGAATGGATCGTTTCACACTATCGCTTTGTAAATTCGAAATAAGGAGAGTGGACATGCCGGTCCGCCTATTTCCCCTTCCCCCTCTTCTTGGCGAACTTGTAGGCCACCGGCCCCTTGCCCTTCGACTCGTCTTTATCAAGTCCGGCCCGCTTCTTAAGTTCCTTGATTTGATCACGGAGGTGGGCGGCTTTTTCAAATTCGAGTTTGGCGGAGGCTTTTTGCATCTCGTCCTCCATTTCCCGGATGACTTCGACAGCATTGAAAACCATCTCATCTTCGGCGACGAGCGAGGTGTTCATTTCCTGACCGGTCTTGCTGGTGACTCCGCGATCATGGAGGCTTTTTTGCACCGCCCGCTTGACGCTGGTCGGAGTGATTCCGTGCTTTTCATTATAGTCCCTTTGCACGGAACGGCGAAACTCGGTGACGTCCAGAAGGCATTGAATGGAGTCGGTGATCGTGTCGCAAAAGAGGACACACTCGCCATTGAGATGACGGGCGGCGCGGCCCGCCGTTTGAATCAAGCTGGTCTCGTTGCGTAGGAAGCCCTCCTTGTCGGCATCAAGAATGCAGACGAGCGAAACCTCGGGAAGGTCAAGACCTTCACGAAGGAGGTTGATCCCGACAAGAATATCAAACTCGGCGGCACGCAGAGCACGCAGAATTTCCACCCGCTCGATGGCATCGACATCGGAGTGGATGTAGCGGACTTTCAAATCGACACCCTGAAGATATTCGGTGAGATCCTCAGCGGTCTTTTTAGTGAGAGTCGTGATCAGAACGCGCTCCTCTTTTTCAACCCTTTGCTGGCAGAGTTCAATCGTATCATCGATCTGTGCCTTGAGCGGACGGAGGGTGAGCACGGGATCGAGAAGCCCGGTGGGTCGGATGATTTGTTCGACAATGAGTTGGCCGCCACTGCGGGAGACATCGAAATCTTCGGGGTCTTCATCGGCTCCACTTGCTTTGATCACAAGGCGTTTAAAAAAGGTCGGATCAAAGTCAGCCTCTTTACGGGATTTGATCGGAATGAAGGTGGGATTATCCGGGCGGGAATTGACGATCTCAAAGGGACCCGGTGTCGCACTCACGTAAAGTCGACGCTGGGTCATCTTCATGTATTCATCAAAGCGGAGCGGTCTGTTATCCATCGCGCTGGGAAGACGAAACCCGTGATCCACGAGAACTGATTTACGGCTTTTGTCTCCCTCGAACATGCCCCGCACCTGCGGAAGCGTGGCGTGACTTTCATCAGCGAGGAGGAGGTAATCATCCGGAAAGAAATCGAGAAGAGTGTAGGGACGGTCACCTGGTTTACGCCCTGTGATGTGACGGGAATAATTCTCAATGCCCTGACAAAAACCCATCTCCTGCATCATCTCGAGATCATACTCGGTGCGCATCCGGATTCGCTGGGCTTCAATCAACTTGCCGTTTTTCTCGAACCACGCGATCCGGTCATCAAGTTCCTGCCGGATGGCCACCATGGCCCCTTTGAGCTTTTCCTTTGAACTGACGAACTGCTTGGCGGGATAAAAGACATAGTGGGTCATCTCATCAATGACGTGACCGCTCATGGTGTCGATGGAAGTGATCCGGTCAATTTCATCGCCAAAAAACTCAATGCGGATTGCCGTTTCTTCGAGGTAGGCCGGGCGCACTTCAACCACGTCCCCTCGAACGCGGAAATTCCCGCGTTGAAAAGCGATGTCATTTCTCTCGAAGAGCAGGTTGACCAACTCGGTGAGAAATTCATCGCGCCCCAACTCCTCGCCCTGATGAACCCCGAACATCATGTCCTTGTAGTCCTCGGGATTTCCCAATCCGTAGATGCAACTCACGCTGGCAACCACAATGGTGTCTTCCCGGGTGATCAAGGACCCCATTGTGCTGAGCCGGAGTCGCTCGATCTCCTCGTTAATTGAGGAATCTTTTTCAATGTAGGTGTCGGACCGTGGAATATAGGCCTCGGGTTGGTAGTAATCGAAATAAGAGACAAAATACTCGACGGCATTGTCCGGGAAAAATGTTTTAAACTCCGAATACAACTGAGCCGCCAGGGTCTTGTTGTGGCTCATGATCAGGGTGGGCCTTTGAATCTGCTCAATGATGTTGGCCATCGTGAAGGTTTTTCCGGATCCCGTGACTCCCCGGAGGGTCTGATGCCGGTTCCCCGCCTTGATCGACTTCACAAGCTTGGCAATGGCCTGTTCCTGATCGCCCTTAGGGCCGAATTCGCTAACGAGTCGAAAGTCCACACCGGGAGGTTAGAGGAAGTTTACTCCTTGTCCAATCCCACGGCCTGTGGGAATTTTTGCATTCCCATCCACTTTTGTGAAAATTCTGCCTTATCTTCTCACCCTCAGCGCCATTCCGGCCTGGGCGGGCTTCACGCCTCTCTTCTCCGTTGGTCGCAACGATAATTCCTCCGGCGAGTTCACCCAAGGGAACTTCTCGGCGGACCCGGCACCCGGAAACCCGGCGGGACTCGATGACCACTACTATCTCAAGGGCACCTATCCTGCACCCGTCGGAGTCCTCGCGAACGATGAGTTGGTCGAGTATTTCGAACACGCCCTCACCTCCAGTGATCCGGCCAATGTCATCCATTTCAATCTCGATGCCAGTCAGGCGACACCGACCGGGCTGATGCGGGTCACCGCCGATTTCATCTGGAGTGGCGCGAACGGCGGAGCACCCTACGAAAACGTCATCGAAATCAGCGTCAACGGGAAACCAGCCTCCTTTACCAGCGCCCCTTTTCAAAGCTACACCGTCATTCTTGCCGAGTTCCCAACCAACGGCCTCGATCTTGTTGCCGGAGAGAACTCCCTTGAAATCCGCAGAACAGGCACAACTTCAAGTTCATGGGTCGGAATTGACCAAATCGAAGCTTCCCTCCACCCCACCGCGCTCGTCGACGTCGATGCGGACCAGCTCCCCCTCTATTGGGAAGAACTCTACCACCTTTCAGATTCAAACAATAGCGATGCGGCCGGAGATCTTGACGGTGACACCCTGAGTAATCTCACCGAGTTTCAAAACGGGACCAATCCGCGGCTGGCGGATACCGACAACGACGGACTGACAGACCAAAACGAAACGGTCAGCAGTCCGTTCGATCCGGACTCCGACGATGACGGACTGCCCGACGGTCAGGAGATCAATTCAAGCCCCATCCTGGTTGACACCGATTCGGACGGAGCTTCCGACGCTTGGGAGATCCAAACAGGCTACGCTCCCAACGACGACCAAAGCACCCCTCCCGGCTGGGCCGGTGCCATTGGCATCAATTTCCGCTCCAAACGATTTCCCGAACTTGGGGTCTGGCCGGTTGGCTTTCCCAACGGGTTCGTTCCGCAGGTCAACTGGAATCAAACCGATCTCCTTGAAGATGGTGGCGTTTCATCAGGCGGCCCGCTGCGACCGGGGGACACCACTGACATTTTTTCCCCGATTGCCGGAACTTTGGTGGATTCAGCGGGGACCGCAACCTCTGCCACCATCGCGTTTACGGCCGACGGAGTCCGAAGCAGCCGGGTTTATGACACTGCCGCAGCAGATCTTTTGAATGGCTACCTTTCCGCTGATTCCGGATCCCCTGCGACCTTTCAAATTAACGACATCCCCGCCTCCTTTGCCACCTACGATGTCTATGTTTACATGGCCACAACCTACGAGGGACCGCTGGCCACAGTCAGAAAGGACGGTCAGTTTATTGATGACGCTCTCCTTCGGCCCTTCTCATCAGGAGGCGATCTCGAATTCCTGCTCTTCCGCCCTTCGACCGGACCTGCCGCGCCTCTCGCCAATGTCATTCGATATACCGGCCAGACCAGTCGTTCGTTCTCTTTGGAAAGCTTCCGCACTTCGAGTAACTCGTCCGGCATCGCTGCGATTCAAATTATCGACACCAGTGGCGATAGTGATTCGGACAATCTTCCCGACTGGTGGGAAATTCGCCACCGTTCGGATATCACAGCCAATCCCGACCCGGACGGAGACGGACTCAACTGGCTCGCCGAATTCAATGCCGGCTCGGATCCATGGCTTGCCGACACCGACAAGGATGGCCTCGACGACGCGGCGGAGGTCGCCGCCGGGTCAGACGTGAACTTTGCCGACAGTGATGATGACGGGCTTTCGGACTATGAAGAAGTTAACCATCCTCTCCAAAGTGACCCCACTCTGGCAGACACCGATGGTGATGGAGTCGGAGACGCGGTCGAAAGGGCCAATTTTTCTGATCCTGACGACGCCAACTTCGGCCTCCTTCCGGTCCCCACTTTTCCTTCGGCAACGCAACTTGTTTGGGAAGCGACAGATCTTCAATTCGTCAACAACCATGGCGATGGCATCCGCAGTGATAGCGGGACCAACCGGGACTTTATCGATTGGCGCGTCGATAACCTCACCGCCGACGTCAATAACACGCTGAGAATGCGCCTGCCCCGCCGATCCGGTAAAATCGTCTTCAATGTCCTCACCAGCGGGCAGGGAAGCTTTCGAAGAGGTGGCAGCAGCTTTAACTACAGTGATTACAACACCGACCTCACCCCGGCACTGGGATTTGCCGGCTTTGGAAGCTGCGACACATCCGATCCTCTGACCTTTCGCGTGGTCGCGGATGATGACGGAAATGCGACTGAAAACTGGACTGTCATTTTTTCGATCATCAACCAGAAAACAGGGCTTACCGTGGCAACCCGGACATTCACCGGGTGTGACGCTGTTCCAAGCGTCGCGGATCAATCGGCTGTTTGGGGAGATGACAGTATTCCGGGAGCCTCACAGATGCTCTTGGGACAAGGGATTTCCTTTTATCGATCGGCGACTCCGGTTCACCAGCTCCCGGGTCTGGGTCATTGTTCCGATGCAGACAATGACGGAATGAATGACACCTTCGAAACAACCTATGGCCTGAATCCGAACGACGCTTCCGATGCCGGATTGGACGGTGACAACGACGGGCTAAGCAACGTGATCGAAGCAATTCTTGGGACTGCGCCCAATGACAGTGACAGCGATGATGACGGCGTGAGTGACGGCATCGAGGCCGACCAATTTACCGATCCCAATTCAAATCTCTCAACCCCACCCCTCTTCAATCTGGCAGGCGTGGGAGGTTCCGATCTCAATGGAAACGGAATGTCCGATCTTTGGGAGTCCCGCTTCGGCGCGCAGGCACTCCTTCCCGGACAAGATCAGGATAGTGATGGGCTGACCAATTGGGAGGAAGCAGGATTGGGCACAGACCCCTTCGATCCGGCATCAAATTTCAGAATCCGCACCGCGCCTTCCGCAACACCTGACGCGTTTGACATTTTCTATCCCCGCCTCGTTCTGAAGACCCAGGCGATCCAATCGTCGCCCGATTTGGGAAACTTCGGCAATACTTCAATGACCCCTTCCTTGGTTGGCAACGAATACACGATCACCGCGCCTTTCGATCTGAGTCGCGAGTTTTTCCGGGTGGCGATCGGCGATCGTGACCTCGATTCGGATGGCTTGAGCGATTGGGATGAGAGCATCCTTGGATCCGCCTCGGGAATTGCTGACTCATTGGCTCGCTCCGTCGCCTATGACAACACGGGTGATGGTCTTCCCGACGGAACAATTTCAGGTGACCAAGCGGTCTTTCTTGAGCGCTTTGCCAACCGCGCGACCCTTGCCAATGGCAACGGCAGCACAACTCCGACCCGCACGGAAGCGGCCAGACTTCTCATGCAAGGCACCTTCGGACCAACGATGGCAGAAGTCGAAAAAGTGCGGGCGACAGGAATCGAAGCCTGGATCGACGATCAAATTCAGAATCAACCTCGAACCCATCACGAAGACTACATCCGTAAAATCCAAGCCGACCTGAACGGCCCGCGGGTTGATCTCAGCTATCGCTACAACAATGACGAAGAGAATGTGGAAGAGGAAAACCTCCAGTCAGCCTTCGCGCGCGCCGCAATTTCCGGCCCCGACCAACTTCGTCAACGCGTCGCCTTCGCGCTCTCCCAAATCCTCGTGATCTCCCGCCAGGATGGAAATATTGACCAAAACGTCCGCAGCCTTGCCCGTTATTACGACCGGCTCGTGGATCATTCTTTTGGCAACTACTACGATCTCCTCATGGGAGTGACACTCGACCCCAATATGGGCCGTTACCTGTCACACGTCGGCAATCTCCCTCCCGCTCCGGAAATCAATCGCTTCCCCGACGAAAACTACGCCCGGGAAGTCATGCAGCTTTTCTCAATTGGCCTTTGGGAACTGAATCAGGATGGCACGCGAAAGACCAACAGCTTGGGAAATTTCATTCCCACCTACGACAATGACGCCATCACCGAACTCGCACGGGTGATGACCGGACTTTGGTTTGCAAACAACGGATGGGGAGCGCAGACCCGTCAGGATGAGGAACATCTCGTTCCACTTGAAATGTTCCCGGACTATCACGATTTCGGAGAGAAAACGCTGCTCAACGGCTTTGTCATCCCGGCCCGCCAGCCCAGTCCCGGGAATGGCATGGAGGACATCCGTGATGCCATCCGCCACCTCTTCGAGCACCCCAACTGCGCACCCTTCATCTGCAGGTCGCTCATCCAATTCCTGGTCACCAGTAATCCCACTCCCGACTATGTCGAAAGAATTTTCCATATCTTCGATGACAATGGCACCGGAGAACGAGGCGATCTGGGCGCGGTTGTTAAAGCCATCCTCATGGACCCCGAAGCCCGGGATCCGGCAGTGGCAACCTCTCCCGACTTTGGTCTCTTCCGTGAGCCGGTCATTCGAACCATGCACCTCGCACGACTCACCAAAATCAATCGCAGCGGGCAGGCCGTTTGGTGGGACTATGGCAACTACTACGATGACACCCTGCAAATGCCCCTCTACTCGCCGACCGTGTTTAACTTCTATCGACCCAACTACACTCCGCCCGGAGTTCTTGATCGGGAGAATCTCGACGGCCCGGCTTTTGAAATTGCCAACTCTTACACGGCCGTCTCCCTCCCCAACCGGATTTGGAAAATTGCCGACCGTGGCTTTTACATGGGGGGCCGATACCACTTCACGCCGGACTACAACGACTTCATGCCGTATCTAAACGATTCCGATACCCTCTTGGACTACATCAACATCGTGGTCTGTGCCGGAAGCATGCGCGCTGAAACCCGTTCCATCATCAAAACGAATCTCGCCAACACCGCTCTATCCGATCCGGTCGAAAAAGTTCGTCTCGCCGTCTATCTTGCTCTCATGTCTCCCGAAGGAGCAGTGCAACGCTAACCTCATTCCCAGTTTCCATGTCCTCATTTCATAATCTTTCCCGCCGTAGCTTCCTTGGTGAAAGCGCCTGCTCCGCTCTCGGCTCGGCCTCCATCATGTCGACGCTCTTGAACCTCAAGATGGCGAACAATGCGGTGGCCGCCGGACTCCCACCGGACTCCGAAGACCGAAAATCCCTGG
>CALFSW010000094.1 GCA_937916505.1 uncultured Verrucomicrobiales bacterium
GCTTTACTAACATAGCTGGTAAACCGGATCAGACTCTTTCTTTCTCAAGATACTTAATATACGACGATCCTATTTTTGATTATATTAGCGGTGACCCTATATCAGGTAGTCTTCATTACGAGAATTCTTCATATGGTTTCTTTAGCGGTTACCTCACGGATTACTCTGTTAATTGCGCTGTTGGGAGTGTCCCTAAAGTTAATGCGGCTTTCTTTGTCGCTGATGAAATGAAGCCTGCCGCCAGCGCATCTGGAAGTAATTTGCACCCTAATATAGATATTCCAACTCAGGGGAGTATTTCTTTAGTATGTGACCACAAATCTACAAATAGGGTTATTGGTTTTGATTACGCGTTAAAATGTGAACATAGAATGTATTATGGTATAGGTAGCGAAAATCTGCAAGATGTAGAATTCGTCCCGCCGATTCAATACACTGCTAATATTCAGATAGAAGTGGACGACGCTTTCCTAGCTAGTGGTTACGATTTTTTGGATGAGAGAGAAAACAAAACATTGAGTTTCAATATGCAGGGCAGAACAGGCACACTTTTGCAGTCAGTGGACCTTCCAAACGCCTCTCTTGTTGGAGAAAATCTTAGTATGTCCGCAGAAGGAGCTTTGCGGTTAACTCTTAATTACGTTGGTCATGGTTACTGATTATAGTTTATTTTATAATAGAGATGCGAATATCTCGGGGTTAGTCCCTGACACTGATTATTCAGGACTATCACTAACCCCTTCTTATGGTTCCAGTGTAACGTTCAAATCTAAAGTTGTTCAATACAATACCGATGATTACTACATTAACATGATGCCTGATTCTATGAATAGTTTATCAGCTCTTTTTGATGTGACCTACGAGGTTAACGAGTCAGCGGCCCAAGAACTAGCTGTATTCTTTGAGAGTAAAAATGGCAGTGAGCTATTTGAATTCAACATAGATAATTCAGGAGTATATCAATCAATAAAAGGGGTTTGTGGTAGTTATTCTGTAGAACATACGAACAACCAACATTACAATGTAAGCGCGGGTTTCACAGTAGATCAATCGCCTAATTTATTCAATTGGCAGGATATGAATTTCTTGAATTACACATTAGTAACATGGGCGGATCAAGCCGCTTACGAGAAGTATGATGTAGTGTATTACGATGAGAATGATAATAAATTAAATAATTTTTACTACTGCACGGCTGACCATACGGCTGACTCGACAAACAGACCGGAGGGTGAGGCTACTCTTTGGTCTCAAGCGTTTTTCTACGAAGCTGATATTGGGACATCCAGCGATATCGATTTCAAGAATGAGCTTTTACAGTTCAAGAATTCATTCCCGCTAAGGATGAAAACAAAAGATAATAATGCATCATTCCCGCTATCTTTGTCTTATTCTGATATTTCAGACAAGCAGCTAAAATCAATGCTACACTTCTTAGAGAACAAGGGCGGCTATAGAAGGTTTAGATATGACATACCCTCTGTTTACAATCGGCCAAAAGTCTTTTATGCGTCAGAATGGCAACATACTTGGAACTATCATAATGCCCACAATTTAACTGTTCAACTTACTGAAGATGTTCTAGGCGTAATCCCGACCGAAACTTAATATGGCTAAAAATGTTTTAAAAAGCAATAACTCGATTGTCTTAGCTGGCCCTAATCCAGCCTTTAAAACATCGACAGAGACTGCCACCTTAATGGCAGGTGTTCAGAATGTTTCTTTTGGTTTTACTCATCAAAGAGAAAAGTTGAACCAAGTAGGTAGCTATGCATTAGCTGTTGATCATATTAATCGGATGCCAGACGTCGATCTATCTATTGATTATATCTACACACCAGAATTGTTGAACGAGGATATTTTGAATCTGGTTAATATCACATCCCTCGCTAGTGGATCTCTGTTTATGGATGGGTTGGACAATTCTGATAGAAATTTTTATATTATCAACGCGCCAGATCAAGAGGATGATTGCCTTGATAAATACGACGATTCTGGAGAAACTACCTACCTTAAAGTAGCTGGAGATGAAGTTGTTAAATTTGGGAATGCTTTTTTAACTAATTACTCTTTAAGTTTCGCAGTAGGACAAATACCCGTTGTTTCGACTTCTTATAAATGCAGTAATATTGAGACCTCCATTGTAGATAATAGTTATACAAAAATTCCCGCTATTAATTTAAATAGCGGCACAACAAATGGCGCTGGTTCTCTCGGCCTACTTAACATCAACCTTAGTGGAGATGGACAAGGAGATGGAAGTGGTTTTTTTGATTTCGTCGATAGGAGGACTCCTTCTTTTATACCGCCAAGCGATATTGGTCTGGAACTAGAAAATCTGCAAATTGGAGGAGCGCCGCTGAGCGGCGACGTCAGCGTCCAGTCGTTTGCGTTTGATGTCCCAATTAATCGGGTTGACTTATTCGGTCTGGGCAGCAATTACCCATACGGGCGCAAAGCTCAATACCCGATTAGATCTTCTGTTGAAATGCAAATCCTCGTTTCTGGTTTTGCAACAGGTCAGCTTTACGACTCTATTAATCAAGAGTCGTATTACGACTTTAACTTAAGTGTCGAAAATATGACTGGATACGAAGAGATATCTGGAACCACAGAGCGCCACTTGACCTATTACTTTGAAAACATGAGATTAGAATCTTGTAATTATAGTATGGCTGTCAATGACACCATGCAATATTCGCTAGGGTTCAGTTACCAAGTTTGCAGGTCTTAATCGTAATCGACTTTAACATTCTTGCTTTCGTAAGTGTTTTTTTCTGCGAGATGCCGTTGCCCATTCCTCTTTTTGGCGTAGTCGTTGAAGAATTTCTGCTTCACAGGATCTTTTCCTCCTGATTTTTCAGCGCGTTGAGCGCTCATCTCAGCTGAATAGTCTAGCATGTCCCCCACAGTGCCTTTCTTTGAGCCTGTGCGCTCTCTGAACTCGCTTTGGCTGAATGGGTCAATCCTAGTGTCGATTGACGCGTTAGGCGCTACAAACACCCTTCTCCACTCGACACCATCCTCAGAGTATTCATGTTTTTCGTGCATAGTCTGAAATACCTCTTTGTGTTCCTCTGTTTCGGGATGTTTGTAAACGTATAATGGCATAATTTCTATTTTATTGTTTAATATCATTCCTGACCATTTTTCTTACTAGCTCCAAGAAGTTCGTTTTAGGCTTCCATCCTAACTCCTCCCTAGCGGGAGTTGAATCTCCTAAAAGAAGCTCTACTTCAGCTGGGCGATAGAATTTCGGATTAATTTGAACCAAAGTATTATCGCCGTGCATGTATTTTTCGTAAATGCCGCAGCCTTTCCATTCGCATTGATCCGTAGCGAATCCTGCAAAGTTAAAAGCCTCCTCTACAAATTCTCTAATAGAGTGCATCTCGTTTGACGACAGAACGTAATCTTTGGGGCTTTCCTGATTCAACATGAGCCAAATGCCTTCTATAAAATCTTCTGCATCAGACCAGTCTCTTTTTGCGTCTAAATTACCAAGCTCAAGAGGTTTGAAGTCTTTGAGGTCTAAGATTTCATTAGTAATGCGTGCAACGGCTTTTGTAATCTTGCGCGTTACAAACTCTTCTCCGCGCCTTACTCCTTCATGATTGAAAAGGATACCTTGAACTGCATAAAGACCAAAAGACTCTCTCCACACCTTAACGAGGTGGTGTGCTGAACATTTGGCCGCTCCATACGGAGAGCGCGGTTTAAATGGGTGGCCTATATCTTGTGGGGCATAATTGACGTTGCCGAATTGCTCGCTTGAGCCAGCGTTGTAATATCTACATTTTGGTTGACATTTATTAATGGCTTCCAGTTGATATAGAACAGCCATTGCGTTTGTCTCCATATGGTTGACTGGCATCGTCCAACTCGACCCTACAAAAGAATTAGCGGCAAAATTAATAAAGTAATCAGGCTGTTCTTTATGAATTGTATCATATACGTTTAATTGATCTGCGACATCTAAATCGATAAGTTTGAATCTTGGGTTCTCAATTAAGTGTTCGATGTTCTTATGGTTTTTTACGCTCAATCGACGTGCGCCAGCGACAATAAGATGATCAGTATTGTTCAGTAAGTAATCGGCCATCAATGACCCATCTTGACCAGTGCATCCAGTTATGAGAACTTTTTGTTTATTTTTCATTTAAATTATATTTTTATAAAGCTCGACTCACCTAATATTATAGGTTAGTAACTATCCTCTTCAATAATAGCCTCAATTTCTTGGTCAGTTGGCTCTTCATTTAACAGTCTATTAAGCGCAACTTTATTCTCCAGCTCTTCTTTTGAACCTACATCTACATCCACCCATAAAAATAGCAGGTAACGCCTCTGCAAAAGGAAGAGATCAGAACCGTGGTTGTATTCTTTGATTCTATATTTATTCAT
>CALFSW010000095.1 GCA_937916505.1 uncultured Verrucomicrobiales bacterium
CTAAAATCTCGCTGATGTTCATAGAGCCGACCCTATTGAGACCACTCAGGCTAGGCAAGGGGGAAGGGAAGAGCTGAAAAAATGACCAAAGGATGGTGTCGGACTGATTTTCTGATTTATTAGCGATCCGTTACCGATGGAAGAATTCCCGGACAAAAAGATCGAATTATCGATCGTGATCCCTTGCCTCAATGAAGAGGAAACGCTGGATGTCTGTATCCGCAAGGCGCTTGGTGTCATGGAGAAAGAGGGCGTGTCCGGAGAAGTGATCGTGGCCGATAATGGCAGCACCGATGGTTCGCTGGAGATCGCCCGCAAACGCGGGGTGCGGATTGTGCCTGTTGGGGAACCGGGATACGGTTGCGCGCTCATGGGGGGAATCGAGGCGGCGCGGGGAAAGTATGTCATCATGGGTGATGCCGATGATAGTTATGATTTCCTCGAGATTCCAAATTTTCTGGAAAAACTGCGGGAAGGATTTGATCTCGTGCAAGGCTGCCGGCTGCCTGCCGGGGGAGGGCGGGTGATGCCCGGTGCAATGCCCTTGATGCACCGGTATGTTGGAAACCCCCTCTTTACCTTGCTGATCCGCTGGTGGTTTAAGGCGCCCATTCACGATGTCTATTGCGGGCTCCGCGGGTTTACGAAATCCCACTATGAGGGACTCAAGCAAAACTGCACGGGAATGGAATTTGCGACCGAGATGATCATTAAGTCGAGCCAGGTGGGCTGCCGGATTGCCGAGGTTCCGGTGACGCTTCACCCGGACGGGCGCGTGTCCAAAGCACCGCACTTGAGGACCTATCGTGACGGTTGGCGGACCTTGCGTTTTTTCCTGATCAATTCCCCGCGCTGGCTGTTTCTCGCACCCGGACTGCTGGCGATTCTGATTGGGGTGATGGGTTACGGTTTGGCCATGCCGGGGATGACGCTTTTCGGGATCAACTTCGACCTGCACACCTTGCTCTTCTCCAGCTTGTTTATTTTGTGTGGGTTTCAATCCATTCTTTTTGCCCTGCTCAGTAAGACCTACGCGGTGGAGTCAGGCTTGATCGGTCCCGACCGGAGGCTGGATAAGTTTTATTCGTGGGCGACGTTGGAGCGGGGTTTGCTGGTGTCCGGGGTCGCCATGTTAACGGGTGTTGTTCTCCTGGCCAAGGCGATCAATGAGTGGCGGCTGTCTGATTTTGGGGCGCTCGACTATGGGAGCAATATGCGGTGGGTGATCCCCGGTGTCACTATTATGGCATTGGGCGCCCAGCTTTTCCTGACCAGTTTCTTCGTAAGCATTCTTGGAATTAAAACGAAGCGATGAGGATTATCGATCGAATCCATGGAGATTATGTGCACCAGCGAAGAGTAAGGGTGCTGACGGAATTTTTTGCGTCATCGCTTCCCCGGGATTTGTTGGTTCTGGATGTGGGTTGTGGGGATGGGCTACTCGCACTGACGCTCGCCCGGGCCCGTCCTGATCTCAAGATTGTGGGGGTGGATGTTTTGGAACGCCCGGATTGTGCGATCACAATGACGACCTTTGACGGGGAGAGGCTTCCATTCGACAAAGGAGAGTTCGATGTCGTTCTAATGGCTGACGTTTTGCATCACACCGAGGAGCCGATTCGTTTGTTGAAGGAAGCAAGGAGGGTTTCGAGGCAATGGATTGCACTTAAAGACCATACTAG
>CALFSW010000096.1 GCA_937916505.1 uncultured Verrucomicrobiales bacterium
AGCGGCGCCAGCCCGCTGGATCCGCTGCTCGCCGCCCTCGGGGACTACGGCGGACCGACACAGACGATGCCACCGCAGGCGGCTTCGCCAGCGATTGATCCTGTCGGCGGGGCGACGAGTTCAAGCCTGGCTACCGACCAGCGCGGTTTCGCCCGCGTGGTCGACGGCAACGTGCCGCCGGACGGCACCGCCACCCTCGATATCGGCGCAGTCGAATTCACCCCACCTCTCATCGCCATCACGGTAACGAACACCAACGATAGCGGAGCCGGTTCGTTGAGGCAGGCCATCGCGGATATCGCGATCGGCGGTGCCATCGACTTCGACCAAGCGATCAACGGAGGCACGATCACCTTGGTCAGCACCCTTTCCATCACCGAGGATCTCACCATTGACGCTTCATCCCTGACCGGCGGGCTGACCATCAATAATGATGGGAACACGATTTATCCTGATGGAGGGCACGTGACGCTCGATTCCCTGACATTCGATGCCGGGGGAAACATCGCGATCGAGAAATTCGGATCCAGCCCGCTCACGATTCGCAATTCCACGGTCACTGGCGGAGGAGGCACCTATGTCATTGGTGCCTTCGGTGACAGTCCACTCACGATCACGAACACCACGATCACGGGGAACGGCGGCGGCCTTCACCTCTTTACGGACGGCGCCACCACCACGCTCACGAACTCCACCATCGCGGGAAATAGCCATGTTGGCATCATCCTGGAAGCCGGGGACTTGGTGATCGAGAATTCGATCGTGGCCGGCAACGGCAGCGGGCAGGACTTCGACTTCGACACAAGCCCTGGCTCCTCGGCCACGCTGACGCCGGTGGGCCGGAACCTGATCGGCGACAACACGACGGTTGAAGCGGAGTTTCCGTCCGGACCACTGGTCGGCACGATTGCCAGCCCGGTCGATCCGAAACTTTTGCCGCTTAGTCAATACGGTGGACCGACTCGGACGATGGTGCCGCAGGCCGGCAGTCCTGCCAAAGATCCGGCTGGCGGGGCGACCACCTCCAGTTTCACCACCGACCAGCGTGGATTTACTCGCTTGGTCGACGGCAGCAACCCGCCGGATGGCACTGCCACACTCGACATCGGAGCGGTCGAAGCAGGAATGGTGCGAATGGTCACCAACGTCGCCGATTCCGGCGCGGGTTCCTTGCGTGACGCGTTGGCGGCTGCGGACCCTGTCGACGAGATCGGCTTTGATCTGGCGGTCTTCGATGGCACCCCGGCCGCGACCATCGTCTTGGCCAGCGAGCTCTCGATCAATGGCAAGGTTCTCAGCATCGACGGATCGAATATCGCCGGCGGCGTCACTGTTAGTGGCGGAGGTGCCGTCCGGGTCTTTTTCATCGATGGAGGTACGGTGACGATGAACCGCGTGACCGTTACCAATGGCTCTGCCGCCTCTGGGGCCGGGCTCACTAACTACGGCGCACTGACGCTCATTGACTCGGCGATTACCGGAAACACCGCCACTTCCACCAATGGCGGCGGCATCTCTAACAGTGGCGACCTAACCCTGAATCACGTCATCATCTCCGGAAACCATGCCCCGGCGGCGGGCGGCGGCATTTACAACAACGCTTCGCGGCTGGTTATTCGCAACTCCACGATTTCCAACAATACCTCTGGCAACACTGGCGGCGGCGTCGCCCTCTGGGGTGGCGTTCAGAGCATTACGAATACCACCTTGGCCGGGAATTCGGCACTCAGGGGCGGCGGTATCGATATTATCGGCGGCACCAGTCTCACCCTGGAAAATTCGACTCTCTTCGGTAATTCCGCCACCGGCGGCAGTGGAACCGGTAACGGCGGCGGCATCCATGTCTCCGGCACGGTGACGATTAAGAGTTCCACTCTTTCTGGTAATTCCGCGAACGGTAGAGGTGGCGGGATTTACAGCAACAGTAACGGTCCAAACCTCAGCAACACCATTGTAGCCGGAAACACCGCCCCTCTTCCGAATCACGCGAACACAAGCGGAGTAGCGCCCACCGGTTCCAATAACCTGACCAGCGGCGATCCCCTCCTTGCCCCACTCGGCGACTACGGTGGCCCGACCCAGACCATGCCGCCGTTGCCGGAAAGTCCCGCCATCAATGCGGGTGGATCCACCGCTTTACTCACCGACCAGCGTGGTTTCCCGCGGGTGGTGGGTGCCGCAAGCGACATCGGAGCGGTGGAAACTCTCATTTTCGGGATCGCTCCCGCCCACAATGCGGGCCACGCCTCGCCGTTGGCAGCACTCACTTGGTCGGGCGCTTCAGGAGCGACCTTCGAGCTCTTTCTTGGCACGAGCGCCGGTAACCTGACCTCCCAGGGAGACCAGACCTCGCCGTTCACTCCGGCTTCGCCGTTCGCTTTTGGAACCAGCTATTTCTGGCGGGTCGATACCACCCTCGGTGGCGTGGTCTATCCGGGAGATACGCTCAGTTTCACCATCCGCCCGGAGAGCATTGTGAACACCTTGACCGATGAAAACGACGGCTTGTTTGTGAACGCCAAGTCGTTGCGCGAGGCGATCGATGAAGCGGTTCCCGGTGAAAATATCACCTTTGCTCCCTCACTCGGTGGCGGAACGATCACACTCGGCGGCAGCGAATTGCTCGTCGACACGGACATCACAATCGACGGCTCGGCGCTGGCTGCCGGAATCACCATTTCAGGGAACAATGCCTCGACTGTCTTTCACATCGCTTCCGGCAGCGTGGCAACGTTGAGCTCGCTCACGATCACCGGAGGAAACAGCCGTGGCATCTACAATCAGGGGTCGTTGAATTTGGACCGGTCCACCATTTCAGGAAACACCTCAGGTGGAAATGGCGGTGGCATCTACGTCCCTGCGGGAGGGGTGCTCGTTGCGACGAATTGTACTCTGACTGGAAACTCGGGTTCTCTCGGCGCCGGCATCATGACAGAAGGTTCAACCACACTGATCCAGACGACCGTTAGCGGGAATTCCGCGTCTTATGGTGGTGGTGGCGTCTGGCGTGGGGGTGGTAGCTTGTCGATTCACAATACGATCATTGCAGGTAATACCGCGGTCACAACGGGTCCCAATCTCGTGAATTCAGCCAGCCAAAGCGGCGTCAACCTCACCAGCGACGATCCCCTCCTTGCACCGCTCGGCTATTACGGCGGTCCAACGCCCACCATGCCGCCGCTGCCCGGAAGCCCGGCCCTCAATGCGGGCGGCTCCACGGACTTGCTCACCGACCAGCGTGGCTTCCCACGGGTGATTGGCGGCACAGCGGATATCGGGGCCTGCGAGGCAGGATCGGCCGAGTTCTCGACCGGCGGCCTCACCGTCACCACCCAAGGCCCGGCGACCCTCAGCTTGCTTGAGATTTCCACCGACCCGAATTTCCTCAACACCATCAGCACGATTGCGGGCACCGGGAGCGCGGCCTTCGCGGATGGCCCACGCGCCACGGCAGCATTCAACCACCCGTCCGGGGTCGCCGAGGATGGCGCCGGTAATCTCTTCGTCGCGGATACCGGTAACCACCGGATCCGGAGGATCGACAAGCTCACCGGCGAGGTGAGCACCATCGCCGGTTCCGGCAGCTACGGTTTTGCCGATGGCTCCGGGCCAACCGCGAAATTCGCCTTCCCCGCCGCTGTGGCGGTGGTCTCGGGTGGCAGCATTATTTACGTCTCGGACACCTTCAACCATCGCATCCGCAAGCTGACGAAACCGGTGATCGCCGGGCAACCATGGACAGTCACGACCCTGGCGGGCACCGGAGTCGCTGGCTTCGTGGAAGGTGCCGGGGCATCGGCTCGTTTCAACCATCCGCACGGGTTGGCGTTTGATGACAACGGGGCATTGCTGGTGGCTGACACCTTCAACCACCGCATCCGCAAAGTCACCGGCAGCGGCGTGGTGAGCACTTATTACTTCGACAATGTGGCGTCCATTAATCAACCGACGGGACTGGCTCTCGATAGCGTCGGCAAGCTCTTCGTCGCCGAGCCCGATTACAATTTGATCTGGGAAATCAACCAAGCCACCCAGGGCGTCAGCACGTTCGGCAACGGCGCACAGGGTTTTCAAAATTCCCCCGCACGGTTCAACCAACCGATGGCCCTCGCCATGGATGATGCCGATAATTTCTACGTGTCTGATCAGGGTAACCACGCGATCCGCAAGATCACGAGCCTCGGTGTCGTCACAACCGTGGCCGGAAATGGCACGCCCGATTTTGCCGATGGTAATTCCACCATCGCGCAATTCAACGGCCCGTCGGGTCTGCTGGTCGCTTCCGATGGTTTTCTCATCGTCGCTGACACTGGAAACAATCGCCTGCGCCGGGTTTCCATCAAACCGCTCACCGTGGCCACCAGCCATGATGCCGCATCCAACACCCTAACCGCGGCGATCGATGCCGCAGCGCTCGGACTCAATCCGGGCCAGACCTACTATTTCCGTTGGCTGCCGACAGGCGGCGTGGGCGGGCCAGTGGCCGGCGACAGTTTTCATCTGCTCCTTCCTCCAGCAGTCGTGACCGATCCAGCGACCTTGCTCACCTCGACCAGCGGACAGCTCAATGCGACCGTCGATCCCCAGGGCAGCAACACCGAGGTGACATTTGAATATTCCACCGATCCCGAATTGCGCGGTCCATGGCAGGTGGACACGCTTGCGCAAGGCGTTTTGAGCGACCTCCGGGGAGTTGCCGTGTTCGAGGGCATCACCTATGTCGCGGATGAAACTTCCAACGCGATCTATCAATTGGACCCGCAGGGAGTCGTCACCCATTTCGCTGGAGCCACCAACGGCTCTCCCGGCTTTGTGGACGGGGCTGCTACGGTCGCCCGTTTCGACGGACCGTCAGGCCTCGCTGTCGATACCGTCGGGAATCTCTACGTGGCCGACCGCTTGAACCACCGCATTCGTAAAATCACTCCGGACGGCACGGTGAGCACCCTCGCCGGTTCCGGCCTTTCGGGATTTGCGGACGGATCGGATGACTTGGCCCGCTTCTACTTCCCGCAGGGAGTCGTGGTCTTTGAAAACAACGTCTATGTTGCCGACACGGGCAATCACCGGATCCGCAGGATCGACAAGACGACCGGTGCCGTGACAACTCTCGCCGGTAAGGCCACCGCCGGTTTCGTCGATGGTGCGGGCGGCACCGCGCAGTTCCGCTCGCCACGCGCCGTGGCGGTGAATGCGGCCGGCCAGTTGGTGGTCGCGGACACCGGCAACCACTGCATCCGCCTCCTCACCGTCGGCAACAGCGTGGTCACACTCGCGGGGAGCGACACCCCGGGCTTCCTCGATGGCGCGGACATCAACGCGCGCTTTTCATCCCCTGCAGGTCTGACCATCGGCACCGATGGGACGATCTACGTTACCGATCAGGACAACCACCGCATCCGCAGCATCACCACGGGCGGACTGGTTGGCACTGTGGCAGGCTCCGGCATCGCCGGTTTGCTCGATTCTCCGGTGGACTCGCTGCATCCGGCCACCATCGCCAGATTCGACAGCCCCGGTGGCATCACTCTGGATGGTGAGGGCAATCTCATCGTCGCCGAGCAAGGCACCAGTCGCCTACGCCGCATCGCCCGAGGTGCTGTCCCGACGCTTCTGGTAGATGCGAACATGACGACCAACGGCTCGGCCTCTGCGGAGACCGACCCGCTCCTACTTCCCGGCGCGACCTATTATTTCCGCGCGGTGGCTGCCAACGCACGCGGCACCAGCGAGGGCGAGATCCTCAGTTTCACGACCCTGCAATCGAACATCGTCGTTCACAACGGGCTCAGTAATTCCTCCCCCCTGCTCGTTCCCGGCCAGGAGATCAATTTCGGGGCGACACCGTTCAACACGCCGGTAGTTCGTAATTTCACCATCGAAAACATCGGTGACTTCGCCCTGAACGTGGATGGCGTCGCCCTGACCGGCGCCGCGAACGGAGTCTTTGCTCTATCCGGTCAGTTTGCCGAATACTCGATCGCCGCGGGGGCCTCGGGCACTTTCAACGTGACCCTGAATCACACCACCGCCGGGACTTTTGAGAACACTGTGAGTATCACCAGCAACGACCTCGACCAGTCAGTGATCGAATTTTCCGTCATCGGCACCTTACTCGCACCGCCCTTGCTCACTAACGTCACCGCCAGCGATGTGACCGCCCTCGGCGTCTCCTTCGCCGGCACCGTCGATCCACAAGGAAGCGCCACGGAGTTACTCTTCGAATACTCGAAATATCCGGACTTCACCGGGACCTTGGAAGTGCTCACTACCTCCGGCTCTGTCCAGGGATTCGCCAACGGCTGCGGCGGTGAAGCGCAGTTCGATTCACCATCCGGCGTGGCCGTCGATCGCTTTGGTAACATCTACGTCGCGGACACCGGGAATCATCTAATCCGCAGAATTACTGCCAATGGCGACTGTGGCGTACTGGCCGGAGCGGGTGAATCCGGCACTGTCGACGGATCAGGAGCTCTCGCGAAATTCAATGCTCCCGAAGGCCTGGCCGTCGATGCCGCCGGCAATGTCTATGTCGCGGACACGCAGAACCATCGTATCCGCAAAATCACCCCGGCGGGCGAAGTCACCACCTTGGCTGGCTTTGGAAACTCGGGATCATTTACGGACGGTGCGATCGGCGGTGCACGTTTCAACCTCCCGGCCGGGATCGCCATCGATGACGTCGGTAATCTCTATGTTGCCGATACCGGAAACAACCGGATCCGCAAAATCAGCACGGCGGGCGAGGTCTCGACTCTTTCCGGCCCCATCGGATACAGCTCTCCCAAGGGCATTGCAGTGGACCGTGACGGAAAACTCTATGTCGCGGATACCGGAAACAACCGGATCGTCGAACTCACCGCCGCCGGCAGCGAAACCACCAGCCACGCGATCGGTTTCACCGGCCCCACTGGTGTGGCCGTCGATGCCTCTGGCACGATCTACGTCGCCGACCGTGGTCTTCACCGCATTGCCCGCATCAATTCCGGCGGTGTCGTCACCAATCTCGCTGGAACCCCCGATGTCTCCGGCACCGGTGACGGTGCGGGTGAAATGGCGGGATTCAATCTCCCGAGCGGCATTGCGGTCAGTCCGTCGGGCACGATCTATGTGGCCGATTACAACAACCACCGTATCCGCCAGATCAACCTCGCCGCGCGCCGGGTGGTCGCGCCAGCAATCTGATCACGGCGCCTGAGGGTCCCGTCACGCTGACTCTCGTCGGACTGGAACCAAACACCACCTACCACTACCGCGGCATCGCCATCAATGGCGGCGGCACGGTTTACAGATTACCCGGCGAGCCCGCACCTCTCAGTTTCACCACGCTCGACAACAATGCCGACCTGGTTCAGCTAAGCGTGAACGGCACCCCGGTCCCCGGCCTCAACCCCTGCGCTTACAGCTACCCGGTGACCATCAATTCACAGCAAAACTCGATGGTGATCCTCGCGCAGACGGACAGCCCGAACGCCCAAATCCAACTCTATCAAAATGGCGCATTGGTCGGGACTCTTCAATCCGGCGTGCAGAGTTCCCCCTTGGCGCTTACGGCCGGGTTGAACCCGTTCCAGGTCACGGTCCTGTCCGCCGACGGCACCAACCTGCGCACCTACTCAATCGCGGCCACCCTCGTCCAACCGGATTCCCAATTTGCCCGGTGGCAAACCCTCAAATTCGGTGAAGATGCCACCGACCCATTGATTGCGGGACCTTTGGCAAACCCGGACAACGACAACTCGGTGAACCTGTTCGAATACGCCTTCGACCTCGATCCTAACGTCCCATCTACTGTGGGGCTGCCCGTTGCCGGGCGCTCCGACGGGTTCCTCACCCTCACCTACCGCCGTCGCGTCGGCGCCGCCGACATCGCCTACGTCGTTGAGTGGTCCACCAACCTCGACGACTGGAGCGAAGTCGGCGTCACCGAAGAACTCGTCACCCCGCAAGGCGAAGGACTCACCGAGGAAATCCGCAGCAAGGTCCCGGACGGCGGATCCAGTAAATTCATTCGCCTCTCCGTTCAATCGCTCTAACAGAAAACTTCAACCGACCTCACTCCCATGAACGGCAATCCATTTCATCATCCCCTCTCCCGCCTGCTCGCTCTTTTCGGTGCCTTGGCACTCGTGGTGCCATTGCTCCACGCCCAGGAGACCACCCAGCAGATCTCACTCGTCGCCGGGTGGAATGCCGTCTGGTTAGAAGTCGAACCGCAGGACGCGACCGGCCAGCCTTTGCCGCCGACCAGTGTTTTCAACACGTCGGTCAACACCGCGATCACGGTGATCGCCTCGCCCAAACCGCTCACCGGCCTCGCGGAATTCTTCGGTGACGCGCCGGCCTCGGAATCCGGCACCTTCAACTCCGACGGCTGGGAACAATGGCTCAAAGTCGATCCCGCCGGAGCCAGCGATCTGGTCATGACCACTGGCAATCGCGGCTATCTTATCAAATCCGACTCCGCCATCACCTTCGATGTCGTCAATGGAAAGGCCCGCTTCTTCCGTCCGAAATGGACGCCCGACCGCTACAACCTCGTCGGCTTCGGCATCGACGGAGCCGTTCCCCTTTCCTTCTCCGATTTCTTTGCCTCCGCCGGCACCACCCACCCTCTCACGAAAATCTACACCCTTGCTGCAGGTGGCGCCTGGGCGCCCGTTACCGCAGGCTCCAATATCACCGACGGACAAGCTTACTGGATTTTCAGTGCCGGCCCGTCCGACTTCATGGGACCAGTCTCGGTCGATTTCGACAACGCCATCACCGGTCGCTTAAACTTCGGCGGGCCGGATGATGCCGTGGCCGTGCTCGGACCGTCGCCCGCCACCACCGTCGCCGGTAACTACGACATCAAGGAGATCACCTTTACGAACCGCCGTGGCAGCGCCGTCACCCCCAGCCTCACCCGCTTGGTCGACGGGCAGGTAATTCTCGCAGAAGTAAGTCCTGATCCGACGATTCTCGCTCAGCGCAAAGGTGGTGATGTCGGGGCCAGTTACACCACGAGCGAGATGCCAGTCGGAGTTTCGAGTTTCCTCTCCCTCGGTGCCAGTGCGAGCAGGCAATGGGCGGCTCCCGCTGAACGCAGCAACCTCTACCGCCTCAATACCGGCGGCGGAAATCGCGTATACCTCCCCGTTTCTGCATCTAACAGCTCGCTACCGGCACTGCCGAACGGCAACGCCACCGCGTCCACCTCCGTCGGCCTTTGGGTCGGTGAGGTCAGCATCGACGCCGTCACCAGCAGCGTCGAAAACGGCGAGCCGATCCGCCCCTCCGCCGGTTCCGCCCCGATCCGCGTCATCCTCCACTCGAAGGCCAACGGAGACGTGCGCCTGCTCTCCCAAGTGACCGTCATGCAGACCAAGACCGCCGACCCCGAGGTCGCGCCGGTGCCGGTCCTCGTTGTCGATCCCGCCCGCATCCCGTTCTTCGAGGGAGCCAAGGAGCGCAACGGCAAACGCGTCGGCCTGCGCATCCAGACCGTTGCCTACGACATGCCGCGCAAATTCGATGCCGCCAACCAGGCTGCACTGCTTGCCGACCCAGCCTACCCCGAACTGGTCGATGAAGCGGGCATCGCAGCCTTCCTCGATGGTCGCTCCGCCCGCCCGCCTTCCCTCCAGGAAAAATATCACCTCACCTGGCCGCTTACTGGCGAGGTTGGCAGCGGAAAGTCCGTGAGCACGCCGGTCGCCGCCCCGCTCACCCTCGATCCCTTCCATCGCAGTAATCCGTTCCGCCACGCTTATCACGAGCAACACGTCCGCGGTCCTAACATCACCCGCAGCATGCAGATCGTCTTTGACTCCGATCAGACCATTCCGAACCGCCTCAGCGGCACCTTCACCGATTCCCTTCAGGGACTCACTCAAACGAATATCCTGCTAACCGGCCGCATCGAAATGCGCCGTGTCAGCACCGTCGCCACCCTCGAAGGCGCACCCTAAGGAACTCCAGCTAG
>CALFSW010000097.1 GCA_937916505.1 uncultured Verrucomicrobiales bacterium
ACTAGGTGATCAGCGATGCCACTGCTCCACGCTGGGGCACGCCCTGGCGCTCGAGCTCAAAATCCGGATCGCCAAAGTGTTCGACAGGATCTCCGTAGGCATTCAGGATCGAGGTATAGAAATTTCCGATGGTGCCATGTCCGGATTGCCCGTAATCAGGCATGCGGATGTAGTTTCCGGGAATGTTGAGGCGTCCGCCACAGCCTCCGAGGACGAGGAAGGGCCACTCGTGCAAGGCTCCGTGGTGGGCTTCGCCGGCATCGCTGAGATAGACGATCATGGTGTTGTCGAGCATCGTCCCGTCGCCCTCGGGAACGCGGCGTAACTTTTCAGCGAGGCCCGCCATCAGCTTGATATGGTAGCTGCGGATCACGTCGCGGCACTCCCCGGAACTCCTGCCATTCGATCCTGTCCCGTGGCCAATCGCATGGACATTTTGATCTGTTAAGCCGAGTCCGTGATAAACATGTTCGAGATTGTCCAGGCGGATGGTCACGCCGTTGCTCAGTCCGGTGATGAGACAGGACGCCGCGAGGGTGAAGTGCGATTCCAGGCGATCGGTCCCGAGTTCCGAGGCGAATTTTTCGGTCAACTTCGGCGTGCCATTTTTGATGATGTCCTCCCTTTCCGCGAGCTTCTTTCGCCTTTCCTGCAGTTCCTCGAAGGCGAGCAGGTAGTGATTGAGTTTGTCCTGTTCCGCGGATGGAACTTCCTTTTTCAGGCGCTTGATATCTTCGGAGAGAAAATCGAGCATTCCCGATTCCAAATCGTATCGTTTGCGGCCCTGCTCCGATCCCATCGCAGATCCAAACAACTGGTCGTAGGCTTGATCCGGACTTGCCTGGAAGGGGAGTTCTCTCCCGGCGGCCAGCGCCGAGAGACCAGGGTAGATCGTTCCTTGCGGAATGGGATCGCCGGAACCACCGACAGCTCGTCCACGCAAGGCGAGTCCAACGTGGCCGAAGGGGCTTGGGTGTCTGGAGGAGAGGCGGGTGTCGATCGTCGCACGGAGGGGATTGCCGCTTGAAGTCTCGCTGGGAGAGGCGTGAACCCCCATTGCTCCGAAGTAAGAAGTGTGTCCGGCGAGACACATCTTGCCGGAAAATCCTTGCACGATGCCGAGCTGATCCTTGAACGGTTCGAGGGCCTTGAGCGAATCGGGGAGGGCATGATCCTTCAGCGAAACTGCGAGCGGAGACCCCGCCGTTGGTTTCTTGTCGAGCAAGGTTTTGGGGGTGATCGCCGTTGGGGTGAGGCCGCTGGATTTCACCAGAAATACGAAGCGCTGCGGAAACGCGTTGGGTGATCCCTCGGCCGCAGAAGCAAGTTGGCGCACGAGCGGGGAGAGCAAGACACCACCGCTCCCCAGTGACAGCTGTTTTAAAAATGTTCGGCGCGATGAGATCATTGTTTTTTTTGTTTGCGGTAGATAAATGAATCCGAGCTGATCAGGGATACCAGCAGAGCCCGGAAGCTGCCGCCGCTTTTCACATAGGCTTGATCTGCCGCAATGAGAGTGGCCGAATCACCGGGCATCTCATTGCGTCCCATCCAGTAGCGGAAGGCGTGGCGCACGAATGATTGCCGTACGCGTTCCGATTGCGCCAGGCGCTGAACCAGTTCCACCGCGTTTTTGACCTCGCCATCCAGGCGGTCGTTGCCAGTCGAATCGAGGCTTCCGCGGGCGTCGATCGGTCTGCCACTCACCTCGTCGAGGGTGCGGAATCGCCCGAAATCATCGTAGGCCTCGAAGGTCATTCCCAGCGGGTTCATCTTTTTGTGGCAGCGCCAGCACTCTTCCTGCCGGGTTGGTTGAAAGCGTTCGCGCAAAGTCTTCTTTGGATCTTCCGGAACAACGGCGTCGACCGTGATGGGCACATCCGGAACATGGCCGGCCAGCAGGCGCTCGCGAATCCACTTGCCGCGTGTGATCGGATTGGTGTCGGTATTTTTCGAATGTGCGATGAGCCAGGCAGGATGGGTCAAAATTCCCGCTCGCTGTTCCGGGTTGAGTTCGAAGGGTTGATCTGTCGGACAATCGAATTGATCGAATTTCAAATTATAGGCGCTCAGGAAGAAGCGCTGGTCATGAGCCGAGGTCAGATTTCGCTCCCGTTCGTTTTCCATGAGAGTGAACTGCGCCAACATCGGACGGATCCCGTTTTTATAACAGGTCGGCAGGTATCCCATGTAATCTTTGATCAGGCCGCCGCTCATGCGGTGTTTCGCCGGCTGGGTGCGAAAGTAGGGATGCAAGGCCTCGATGTCACTGCGGACTGCCGGCGCGAGCTCGTATTTCAATTTCTTCCATGGCTTGCCCTGCCAGTAGTCGTGCAGCAGGCGCAGGGCTGCGAGCCGTTGCTCGAGTTCCTCGGGATCGCTCCCGGAGCCGAAGTGTCCGACGAAGTATTTCTTCGTCGTCAGTAGTTCGCGCAGGACATTCTGATCGTCTTCGAGAATGGACAACACCAGCAGATCGGCCTCGTGGACGAGTTGGTAAGGCACGATTCCCCAGTCGTAGTTTTCGTAACGCTTCGCGTCCTTGAAAACATCCGGGGCGCGGTGGTATCCGAAAAACTCCTGAAAAAACCGCAGGATCTTCGGCTTGGCGATGGCCTCATCGGCGAGGATTCGTTTGACTTGCTCTTGGACACTTTCTGCCGTGGCGAGCCCGGCTTCCCAGAGCGCCGCGTCCGGTGGATCGTCGGTGAGGGCGAAGCTGATCGCGAAGGCCAGCTCGTTTTGAGACAAGAGCCGCCGGCCATGTTGGTCTTCCGGGCCGAGGCCCAGTTCCATGCGGTAGATCGCCTCAGGGATCAGGGCGATCGCTTTCAAGCAGACCGCCATTCCCTCGCGCACATTCTCCGCCTCGGCGATCATGCGCAGCATGTAGGTTCGGTAGCGTGTCAGTTCGGCCTCTGTCGGAGGACGTAAAATCAGAGTTTCAAACTGGTGTTGCACTGCGGCCTCGATTTGCTCCGGACTTGGATTTGTGGACTCCAAAACCATGCGCAAAGCCTCTGCGACATCGCGGCTGAGCTGGTGCCCGACGATGGTGCGGGCATTGCGCAGAAGGGTCTCGAGCGTCGCGGAGTCTGCGAAGAGGTCCGTCGCGTAGTCGTTGATGCCGGGCCTGTTCTCCAGTGCAAAGGGCTGCCGCACGCGCTGCAGTTCCTCCCAGTGGTGTTTGAGAATACGGTGCTTGGTGCGGTCGTAGATATTTGGATTGATGCGCCACAGGCGAGGGGGGGAATAGGGCAGCTCTTTAATTTTGCCGCTGAAAAGCTTCTCGTGGTCGATGTGGTTCCCGAAAGCGAACTGGCTCAAGAGATGTTGCACTCGCTCCGACGAGTGTGCTTTTTCCAGCTCTGCTCCGATCAAAGCGACGGCCTTGGCTCGTTCGTCAGAGTTGGGTTGGTTTTTAGCGTCTTCGGGCGGCATCTCACCGCTGCTCAATTGTTGCTGGATCGCATTCCAGGTTTCGAAGTCGTGCCCGAGCGCGATCCGATCACCCATGCGGTCGAGGCGAATTCCGCCTTTGGCTTTTTTGGCGCCATGGCACTTGACGCAATGGGCTTCGAAGAATGGTTGTAAGAAGGCCCCGTGATCATCCGCAGCGGCCGGGACGATTCCTCCGAACGCCAGAATGACCGGTGCCAGGATCAGTGCCCGGAGATGAAGAGAGATTTTGATGGAGCAACGATACCCCGGAAACACTGACCGCGACAAGTCGGCAAGAACGCATTCGTCGTTCCCAAATAGCGTTCCAACTGTAACTTCCTTGCGCTCTTCCAGACTGAATCAGTTTTTTGAATCAAGAAATTACGATAATCCGTTAATAGTCAGTTTTTTTAGGGGCTTTTTATCCGTCCCGTGAAAAGTGTTCGCGCAATGAGATTGCCTTCGGAAAATAACCCTTCTAACTGGAACCACGCCGGGGCTTATCGTGCTGAAAAATCGCGAAGACTCTCATTCTTCTCTCATGAAAACCACTTTGCTTCGATTTCCAGTCATCATTTCTTTCTTTGCGAACGTGTTCCTGTTGTCTGCCCACGGACAGGATGTGCCGGTCATCAGTGAATTCATGGCCAGCAATGATAAAGTCCTTGTGCTGGAAAATGGAGACAGTCCGGATTGGATCGAGATTCACAATCCAGGGACCTCTGGAATCGACCTCGGTGGCTGGCATCTGACCGATGACATCGATCTCCCCGCTCGTTGGACTTTTCCCGCCGGAGTCAGTCTTGCTCCGGGCGCCTTTTTGCTCGTCTTTGCCACCGGGGAGGATCTGACCGATCCGTCGGGTGCCTTGCACACCAACTTTAAACTCACAGATCAAGGGGAATACCTCGCCCTGACCAATCCGGCCGGAGAAGTGCCGCAGGATTTTGCACCGGCATTTCCAGAGCAATTTGAAGATGTTTCCTTTGGCTTTTCGGCGGGTCGGGAAGCACCCGGCTACTTCACTTCGCCCACTCCGGGGGAGGCCAACAGCGAGTCTGTTCTGGGGTTTGTCAAAGATACCAGGTTCTCTGTGAAGCGCGGCTTCTTTGACGCACCCTTTGATCTTCAGATCACGACTTCGACTCCCGGGGCTTCTATTTACTATACCCTTGATGGCACCGATCCGGACCTCAATAGCGCCCATATTGACGCGGTTGATCAGGCGACCCCTCCCTCGCTATCCCTCGATCTTTCCGACACGACCATCGTTCGTGCCTTCGCTGCCAAACCCGGTCATGTGCCCACCAACATCGATACCCAGAGTTATCTTTTCACCGATCAGGTGATTGGCCATCCGGAGATGTCGACCCAGATCACAAACAATGCCGTATGGGGGCCCCGGATGCGCGACGCCTTGCTTGAAATTCCGAGCATCTCATTGATCACACAGGAGGAGATTCCAAATCGGGAACCGAGCATTGCCAATCCAAGAGAGATTCCCGTTTCCATCGAAATGATCTTTCCCGATGGACGGGAAGGCTTTCAGGCGAATGCCGGAGTGGAACGTTTTGGTGGCCAGTATTCCCTTTTTGAGAAAAAGGCCCTTCGCGTCAGCTTCAAGGAAATCTACGGACCCGGGAAACTGAAATTCCACCTTTTCAGCGACACTCCATACGGCGGTGACACGGCCGTTGACTCCTTCGATCAGATCATTCTTCGAAACGGAAGTCACGATGCCATTTTTCACGAAGGCTACCCGAGGCCGAGAAATGGGGCCTTCGTCCGAAATCGCTACTACTTCGACCGTCAACTTGAGATGGGCCACCCGTCTCTCCGGGGCAAGTTTGTACACGTTTATCTCAATGGAGTTTACTACGGCCACTACCATCTCATGGAGCGTCCCAATGCCGATCACATGGCGACCCACTATGGCGGCGAGGAAGAAGATTACGATGTCATGAAGGGTCGAAGTGGCATCTCTGCGGCTCAAGGTAATCAGACCGCCTGGAACAGCATGGTCGCCAGCGCCGGTGACTTCGAGGCCATCCAGGATTACATGGATGTCGACAACTACATCGATTACATGCTCCTCAATTTCTACGGAGGCAATGACCACGACTGGTATCCGCAACACAACTGGGTGGCTTCCCGGAAAAGGGAGGAAGGCTCGAAATTCAAGTTCTTCATGTGGGACAATGATTTTCTCAATCGCCGCCAGCCAACCGTGAACAGTGTTGATAACGGGGGACCCGGGAACATGTTCAACACGCTCAAAAACGATGCTGAATTTCAGATCCGAATGGCGGACCGGGCGCAGAGACACTTTTTTAACGGAGGCATGCTGACCAAAGAAAGAGTCGAGTCTGACTTCAACGAATTGGGAAGCCGGCTTTCCAGTTCAATCATTCCCGAGACCGCTCGATGGGGTAATTCAAATAGCGCTTTTTACACTCCCACGACCTTCGAAAATGCCATCGACTGGCTCGCCACCGGGTTTGCCGCCAATCGGACCGGGACCGTCATCCAGCAAATGCGGAGTGCCCGGGTGTTTCCAAATACCGCTGCTTCTTCGTTCAGTCAGCATGGCGGCGACGTCCCTGCGGGTTACCCCCTTCAACTCATTCATGAGGAGGGAAATCTCTACTACACCACCGATGGTTCCGATCCCCGCCTGCCCGGAGGAGGAGTGAATCCGTCGGCCGTTTTAGTCGGCGGACCATCGTTCGCGACCGTTTCGATCCCCGCGGGTTCGGCGTGGAAATTTGACGATTCAGGCACGGATCATGGGGAAAGCTGGCGCTCTTCAGGCTTCGATGATTCCACCTGGGGGGAAGGCCCCGCTCCTCTTGGTTTCGGAAGAATCAACGACACGACACTCGCCACGACTGTCAATGGCACCGCCCCCCGGAAGATCACCTTCTACTGCCGGAGATCTTTTGAAGTGACCGAGGTCGCCACCATCGTCGGGGCCTCTGTCAATCTCCATGCCGATGGGGGAGCGGTCGTCTATTTGAACGGGGTGGAAATCGTTCGCGACAACATGCCCGAAGGTCCGGTCACGCCCACGACGGTCTCAACCAACGACGGAAACGAAGGGGTTTTCGACCCCTTTAAATTTGATCATACCCTCTTGCTTGAAGGAACGAATCTCATCACGGTCGAGGTCCACAACCGGAGTGCTGGCAGCAGTGACATGGTCTTCGACCTCGAACTCAGTCATGATCGCCTGAATCCGAAAGCGGTTGTCACCATCGACGAAACCACAAAATTCACGACCCGGGTTCTCAATGGAGAGGAATGGAGCGCTCTCAACGAGGCCACCTTCATCACCGACGAATCAGCCTCTTCTTCGAATCTTGTCATCTCGGAAATCCACTATCACCCCGGCGCCGAACAAAATGGCGATGCCGAGTTTATCGAACTCATGAACATCTCGGAGACAAGGATCAACCTTGCGGGTGTTACGTTTTCCGAAGGGATTTCGTTCGACTTTGGAGATCAGGATTCCCTCGCGCCGCGCCAGCGGATTGTGTTGGTGTTTAATCCCGTTGCCTTTGAAGCGGCATACGGAGCTGAAATTGGGATTGCGGGAGTTTACACCTCCCGACTCGCCAATGACGGCGAGCGGATCACGCTGAGTGCGTCGGACGGAACAATTATCCAGACCTTAAGATTCAATGACAAGGAGCCATGGCCAATGATCGCCGACGGCACCGGATTCAGTCTTGTTCTGGTCGCACCGGCGGCCATGCCTGATCCCGATCTTCCCCAAAATTGGCGCTCCAGTCTCAATCCGGGAGGCACGCCCGGCGGCAGTGATTCCACTTCTTATCTTGGCAGCACCGAGCTTGAGCTGATGCAATATGCCACCGGCGAAAGCGCGGGCGGCGTTGTCCAATACCCCGGCGATCTGGCCATCTTTGAGCATCTCCGGGTGCATGGTGCAGATGATGCGACAGTCACGGTGGAAGTCTCAACCGACATGGAAAACTGGACGACCGACGGGGTCACTTTTCTGAGTCAGGAAAATCAAGCAAACGATCGGGCCAGGATCCGCTGGGCCCTGCCATCAGGGGAGGGACAGCGCCTTTTTGCCCGGATGGTGGTTTCTGTTCATCCTTAATTCCGATGGCGGGAAAGGACGTGTGAGAAGGGTGGTTGATTGAGGTTGAACGACTCCCACCAACTTAAACCCCTTTGTGCCGAGCGTGTTCAGGGGAACTTCACGCTTGATGGAACCTACCATCTTTTGTCAAATCCAAGTGGTGATCGAAACTTTAACGCCATCCAAACCTTTCCTGCCAACACCGGAGGGCCGTGGGGTTGAAAGGCAATTTGGGGCCACCCCGACCGCTAACGAGGCATCTTGTCACATGCAGGCCTTGTTTTGCTTTCGGAGGCCCGCCAAGGCTTCCGGACGAAGATACTAG
>CALFSW010000098.1 GCA_937916505.1 uncultured Verrucomicrobiales bacterium
TCCTCGGGCCGGAGCTCACCGAATCGTGCGCTCTCATCCCGCTCGAGGACTTCCTCAAACCCGGGACGGGGGCGGTTCGTGCGAAGGAAGCTTGGGAGAAGCGGGACACCCTTGCGGCAAGTCTCCATGAAAGCCTTCCCGCTGCCAGGGAGCGTGCCGCCGAGGCCTTTGATATTCTGAAAAAGGCGATCAATACGAAGCAGAATTGAGTCGGTCAGGCCGAATCACAATTCATGGGGGCGATGCGAGGCTCCCGGAAATTGCGGTGCCTGCGAGGTGGCCCGTGGTCCAGGCGGACTGAAAGTTGAAGCCGCCGGTGATGCCGTCAATGTCCAGGACTTCACCGGCGAAGTAGAGGCCGGGGACTTGTTTGCTTTCCATCGTTCTGAGCTGGATGTCATCGAGTGAGACTCCGCCACAGGTCACAAATTCATCTTTGTTGAGGCTCTTGCCATCGACCTGGTAGGTCGCTTTGACCAGTTCGGAGGTTAGGGCGGAGCTTTGATCTTTTGTGATGGTCGCCCAGGTTGTGTCGTCGGTGATTTTGGAGGTTTCGCACATGCGGTGCCAGAGGCGTTTGGTGACGCCTTCGATGAGACTCCTTTTCATGACCTTCCACGTTCCGTGTTCTTTCCGATTTTTTTCAAAGACGACGGACACCGATTCGGCGGTCTCGTGGCCGGTCCAATTGACTTCGACTTTAAAGCGGTAGTCCCGGTTCGCGAGCTCGCGGGCGCCCCAGGCGGAGACTTTCAGGATGGCAGGGCCACTCAGTCCCCAGTGGGTGATGAGGAGAGGACCTTCTGATTCGAGGGAGCCGATTTTGATTCGCGCATGAGGGACCGAGACGCCCTGGAGATCGTGGAGGCGGATATCACCAATTTTGAAAGTGAAGAGGGAGGGGACGGCTTCGCTGAGGGAGTGGCCGAGGTCTTCGACGGGCTTGCTGGCATCGCCGCTGCGAATGCCACCGGTTGCGATGAGGAGCTTTTTGGTTTGATACCTTTGCCCCAGAGTCGAGTAGATCTCGAATCCGTCGTCGACCACTTTTACGTCGGCAGCCCCGCAGCGGGTTCGCCAATGCACGCCGTGTGTTCTGGCCGTGTCGACGAGACAATTAATGATTGTCTCCGAGCTGTCGGTGACGGGGAACATGCGGCCGTCGGATTCCGCCTTGAGCTCAACGCCATGTTCCTCGAACCAAGTGATGGTATCGGCCGGTTGGAAGCGATGGAACGGGCCCATGAGGTTTTTCATGCCACGCGGATAACTTTGCACCAACTCGCGGGGGTCGTAGCAATCGTGGGTGACATTGCAGCGTCCGCCGCCGGAGATGCGGACCTTGGTCAGGACTTCCGGGCCTTTTTCGAGGATGAGAATTTTCTTCACGCCAGCTTCGGCAGCGGTGATCGCTCCGAAAAATCCGGCCGCGCCGCCACCGATTACGATTAAGTCGAACATCTCGTCTGCCATCCGGGAGATAGGAAACCGCAGTTCCATGCTTCTGCCAACCCTTGAGGTGGCGGATGGCATCATGATGCCAACGGTGTCCTCTTTGAGGACGGTCGATGTTCGGCCGGCCAAGGTGATTCGTTCTCCGGAGTTGCTCAAGTTTTCTTTGTCCATTCCGTGCTTCCCGGGGTGCAATTGATCCGCCATTCGGTATAAGTGGTCCATGAAAGGCGAGATCTTCCTTGAGATGCGTGGGATTGAAAAATCCTTTGGCTCAAACAAGGTGCTGCATGGGATCGACCTTGATATTCATCGGGGGGAAACCCTTGTCCTGCTGGGGGGGTCCGGAGGAGGGAAATCGGTCCTCATGAAGCATATGACGGGCCTCCTGCAGCCTGATCGTGGAACGGTGACTCTCGAAGGAAAGCTCATTTCCGGCCTTCCCGAACGTGAGCTGGCGTGGGCCCGGCGCAAGGTCAGCATGATGTTTCAGAGCGGAGCGCTTTTTGACTCAATGACGGCTGCGGAGAACATCGCCTTTCCTCTTTTTGAAGCCGGGATCAAGGATCGGGATGAGATCGAAAAGCGGGTCAAGGAAGCGCTGGAGATTGTCAAACTTTCGGGACAGGAGGATAAAATGCCTTCGGATCTTTCCGGGGGAATGCGCAAGCGGGTGGCCTTGGCCCGGGCGGTTGTCGAGAAACCTTGTTGTGTTCTCTATGACGAACCCCACGCCGGACTGGATCCGGTGACCGGAAATTCCATTGATCATTTGATCAAGGCCCTCGCACATGAACACGGAATTACCAATGTGGTGATCACCCACGAGATCCGCAGTGTGTTCCGAATCGCCGACCGGGTCGTTTTTTTGAAGGACGGTTTGATTTACTTTGAAGGGACACCCGATGAGTTGAAAGCGAGCAAGGATCCCGTGCTGGTGGCTTTCATCGAAGGGCGGGCC
>CALFSW010000099.1 GCA_937916505.1 uncultured Verrucomicrobiales bacterium
GGAAAAACCCCCTAGCCATGGGCTTTCAAGCCCTAGCGAAACAAACGCCCTGTTTTTGTTGGTAATCGAACCTTTTTTTGTTGGACAGAACCGTCCTGCGACGATAATTCCCGCTCGCACGCAAGTGCGAATACCCAATAAAACGGCAGCGTAGCTCAGGGGTAGAGCAGAGGACTCATAAGCCTTTTGTCGGTGGTTCAATTCCACCCGTTGCTACCATTTTTTGAAAGCCCTCCTGCTGGAATCAGCGAGAGGGCTTTTTCGTCCCTAGAAGAATCTTCCTTCTTCACCCTCCCATTGGCGGCGTTTGCGTTTTGTGAGGCGGCCTTGGTCGCCTTCTTTTCGGAATTGGCGGTCTTCTTTTAGGGCGAGGCGGCGGCGTTCGGCTTCGGCGAGAATTTCGGCAGGGGTGTGGTCCGTGTAGGCGGCCTGGGCAACGGGGGCGCTGACTCTTTTTTCGAGGAGTTCGATCACTTCGACAGTACGCTTGTAGCTGTTGTCGGGTGACGGGACTTCGAGGGTGTCACCAACTTTGAGCGCCGAGCTGGGCTTGAGATTCTGGCCTCTGCGTTTGATTTTCCCGGCCGAGCAGTCGTGCGAGGCCTTGCTGCGGGTCTTGTAGAGCCGGACCGACCAGAGCCATTTATCAACGCGCATCGTTCCTGGCGGGTTTCGGGGGTGGGGGAATGAGGAGGACGATTTCGCCCTTCACCTTGCGTTCCGAGAAAAACTCCTGCAGTTCACGCGAGGTGCCATGATGGAGGGTTTCGAAGGTTTTGGTGAGTTCGCGGGCGACGCAGATCGGGCGATCGGGCGCGAGTTCGGTGAGGATTTCGAGAGTGGAGGGGAGGCGGTGGGGAGACTCAAAAAAGAGGGTGGTCTCTCCCGAGTCGAGGGCGGCTTGAAGTTGCTTGCCTCGTTTTCCTTTTTTGACGTGGAGGAATCCGTGGAAGGAAAAGGGGTGGGGTGGAAATCCGGAGGCGACGAGGGCGGTGGTGATGGCGGAGGGGCCGGGTAGGACGGTGAACTCGATCTCCTGATCACGGCAGGCTTTGAGAAAGCGGTGGCCGGGATCGGAGAGACAGGGAGTTCCAGCGTCCGAGATGATCGCGATTTTTTCGCCGTTCCGAGCACGTTCGATGAGTTCGGGAATGCGTTGTTGCTCGTTGTGATCGTGGAGCGAAATCAGAGGGCGTGCGATTTCGAGGTGATTGAGGAGACGTAGTGAGTGGCGGGTGTCCTCGCAGGCGATGAGGTCGGCTTCGCGAAGGGTGTTGATGGCGCGCAGGGTGATGTCGCCGAGGTTGCCGATGGGTGTCGGGACAAAAGTGACCTTGGGATAGCGGGGCTCGTGTTTAGATGCCATCGGCAAGGCGGGCAATGATGGATTGGGTGGCGCGCTGGAGGGCGTCGGGCAGGGCATTGACGCGGGCGGTCTGCAGGTTGTCGTCGACGAAGAGACGGGTCCGGCCCCTGGCTTTTCCAGAATCTAGAACGAGGCCCGGCCGATTGGCATCGATGAGTTGATAGGAGAGTTTGACCTCGAGTCGCAGTTCTTCGGATCGAAGGACATCGACGGTGGATGAGCGAACCTGCTTGTAGGTTAGGTCTTCGAGGGTGATGAAAAGAGTGGCATCGGATTCTCCGGCAATTTTCCCGAGGCGATAAGTGCCATCCTGGACGAGGGCATCGACCATGGAATTGGTCGTGAGAGCCTCAATACGGGGGAAGACGATCCGGCTCGTGGCGAGGGGAACCGAGATCGTTTTGATGGCTTCGAGATGGGATGGCTTGCTACCGCCGAAACGGTAGCCGGCACAGGAAGAGAGGAAGCCGAAGCAGAAGGCGAGGAGGAGGAAGCGCATGTGAATTTACTGGGCGCTGAGTTTGTTGATCCAGGCTTGGGCGCGGGAGCGGAGGGGGCCGGGCTTGGATTTGCGGACGGCTTCACTGTAGTAGAAGAGAGCGGAAGCGGTTTGGCCTTTTTTGCGGTAGAATTCGGCAATATCGTATGAGCGCTGGATGTCACCGGAAGAGAGTTTGGCAATCTCCCGTTTGGCATCGGCAGCGCGCTTGCTGTTTGGGTAGCGGATGAGGACATCATCGAAGGCTTGCTTGGCGCGGTCCAGATTGGCGGTGTCCTGGTTGCCTGCCTTGGCCTGGGACAGGAGGATTGAGCCAATGCGATACTGGGCCTCGGGGGCATATTTCGAATCGGGGTAGTCGCGTGTGAGTTGGCGAAAAGCCGAGATGGCTTGGGCGTCTCCCTTGATTCCAGATCCACGGCTTTGGAGGACCTCGCCGATGGTGAATTGGGCCCGTTCGGCAGATGCGGCGCGGGGAGCGTTATCGCGGACTTTTCCGAGCATCTCGGTCGTTTTTTTGACATCGATGCGGGACTTGATTCCGACGAAAGAGTTCTTGATGTGACCTTGGGCGGCTTGGTGAGCGATGGTTTCCTGCCGCTTCATGGCCTCGGCATAGTGGGGAGAGGCGGGGTATTTGGTAAGGACGGCATCGTAGGTTTCAAAGGCCTCGAGGGGCTCGCCATCGCGCTCGAGGAGTTTGGCGTAGCGATAGGCGGCGTCGGCAGCGACGGGGGAGAGTGGGTATTTAACTGTGATCGCTTTGAAGTCCTTCATGGCACGGCCATATTTCCCGGCTTTTTCAGAAGCTGAGCCACGGTTGTAAAAGCCTTGTGCGGTGCTTTCCCCGGCGCGTGTATTGCTTGCGAGTTGGGCCGCGTCGGGGCTGTCGCCACAGGATGGGAGAAAAATTGTGGCGCCGAGAACGAAGGCAGCCTGCTTGATCGAAATCATAATTTGGAATTTAGGGAATCCTCCGAAAAGAAAAAGGAGCATTTTTCGGAATGAGGAGTGCTTTCTTTGGAGGCTGAGTCTGTGGTAGCATTTTTCCGATGAGAAAAACCCGTGTTTTGGAATGGATTCTGAGGATTACGCTCGGGTGTTTCTTCATCTGGAGCGGTGGGATGAAGCTGCTTGATTTGCAATCGTTCACCGAATCTGTGGGGAATTTTCAATTCCCGATGGAGGAGAGGCTTCCGGGTGACTCTGAGGATTTTTTTGAAGAGCCGGCCGATGCCTATATTGCCTACAGTTTACCGTGGTTTGAGGTGTTTGCAGGGCTGGCGGTGCTGAGTGGAATTGGGAAAACGGGTGGACTGGCGATTCTTCTTGGAATGTTGGTTTCGTTCAATTTGGCACTTTGGTCGGCCTGGAATCGTGGAATCATTGATTTGAACTGCGGGTGTCATGGGGCTTCGGGCACGCCCACGAATTTCCCGCTCAAAATTGCCTCCAATTTTGGGCTGATTGTGGTGGTGGGGATCATTTTTTGGCTGATTTGGAAGAATCGCAGGATTTCCGCTCGGATTTCGAGTTAAGCGACGAGTGGCTTGATTCATGGGAGTTGGAGAATAGAGTCTCGCCATGACCTACGCCGAACGTCTGAAATCCCGCCTTGAAACGACTGGGTCAGCCCTTTGTGTGGGTTTGGATCCCCGGCCGGATTTAACGAAAGGAGGCGTCGAAGGGATCCCCGAATTTTTGCGCCGGGTCATCGGTGAGACTTCGGACCATGCCGCGGCCTTTAAGCCCAACATTGCTTACTTTGAAGCGATGGGGCTTCGTGGACTTGAAATTCTGGATGAGTTGCTGGGAGAGATGCCAAAGGAGGTTCCTGTGATTCTCGATGCCAAGCGGAGCGATATTGGCGAGACGCAGAAGTATTACGCGCGGAGTTATTTTGAAAACTGGGGGGTGGATGCGGTGACTTTGAGTCCTTTTCTGGGGTATGACACCCTGGAACCGTTTTTGGATTGGGAGGGAAAAGGGATCTACTTGCTGGCGGTGACTTCCAATCCCGGGAGTGCGGACTTTCAGCGTCGCGATTGCGAAGGGAAGGCTCTCTTTGAGCGGGTGGGCGAGCTTTGTGACCGGGCGAAGGCGGAGGGGAGGAAGACGACCGCCGGATTGGTGGTTGGTTTGACGAATGCCGACGGGGATGTCTTGGCAAACCTTCCGGATGTTCCGCTTTTGATCCCGGGACTGGGTGCACAAGGGGGATCGTTGGATTCGCTTAAGGGGAGTGGTCGGGAGGCGCCGAACGTGATTAATGTTTCCCGTGGAATCACCTATGCGGAGGGCAATACCGACTATGCGGGATTGGCAAAGCATTGGGCCGAAGAAATTACAAAGAGTCTTTCCTAAGAGAAAATGGAACAAAAGAAGCGCAATTCAGGGTTGAAGCCCAAGAAGGGGTGGTCGGGTCGAAACTATACCTTTTGGCGGCATCGTCTTCTCCCCCAATTGCTGAAGAAACGGGAAGGTGAGTCGCAACCTGCAATTTTGAGTCCCCCGGAGGAAGGGGTGATTCGGGCAACGTGGATTGGACATGCTTCGTTTCTGGTGCAGTTCGGAAGTCATGCCGTGATTTTTGATCCCAACTGGGCAAATTTTCACGGGCCGGTGAAGAGGCAAATCGAGCCGGGGTTGAAGCTGGAGAACCTGCCCAAGCTGGATTTGGTTTTGGTCTCGCACGCGCACTTTGATCACCTGCACAAGAAGTCGCTGAAGGCGATTCACGCGAATGAGGGCATCGTCGTTCCACAGGGGAGCGGGAGCCTGGTGAAGCGGTTGGGCTTTTCAGGGGTGTTGGAAATGAAGGTTTGGGAAGAGCGGGAGATCGCGGGAATGCGGGTTCTTCATACTCCAAGCCACCATTGGGGGGCAAGATACGGGGCGGATGTGAACCGGGACTACGGTGGTTTTATGGTGGGATCGGGGTCGCGAAAAGTTTTTCACTGCGGGGACAGCGCTTACTTCCCGGGGTTCAAGGAGATCGGTGAGAGGGAGGACATCTGTCTCGCGATGTTGCCGATTGGGGCCTACGACGCGCCGAGCGGGAGAGATGTGCACATGAATCCGGAGGAAGCACTACAGGCGTTTGAGGATCTGGGCGCGGAACTTATGGTGCCGATGCACTATGGCACCTTTCCACTTGGGAACGAGCCACAGGATGAGCCGATTGAGAGGTTACTCGAAGAGGCGAAAAAGAGGGGTTTGGAAGACAGGGTGATCGTTCCGGAGGCGGGGAAGGCACTCGAAGTCTAGAGAGCTGGCTGCGGGTGGCTGTATTGAGAAAAGGAGTGTTGAACTTGTCCGGGGGTGGTGGATGCCAGGAACCTTGGGCGGTGCCCCGATCTTTGATTCGCCTTTGGTGCCCGGAGATCCGGGTTTTGGTCGCCGCCCGGGAGCGCGTCGGTCCTGCTTAAAGCAGTCCGGCGATAACGAGGCTGACGATGGCCATGACGTTGATGAGGATGTTCATCGAAGGGCCGGAGGTGTCCTTGAGGGGATCTCCGACGGTGTCGCCGACGACGCTGGCTTCGTGGGTGGCGGATCCTTTGCCGCCGTTGTGGCCATTCTCAACGTGCTTTTTGGCATTGTCCCACGCGCCACCGGCGTTGGACATGAAGAGGGCGAGGAGGACGCAGCCGAGGAGGGCTCCGATGAGGCAACCGGCGAGAGTTTTGGCTCCGGCCTGGGCTCCTTCCGGTCCAATGAGATTGAAACCGAATCCCACCACGATCGGGGTGCCCACGGCGAGGAGAGCAGGGCCGATCATGCTTTTAGTGGCGGCTTTGGTGGCAATGTCGATGCAGCGGTCACTGTCTGGTTCGACGGTGCCCTTGAGGATGCCTGGTTCGGCAGCAAATTGTCGGCGGATTTCCTCGATCATGCTGCCGGCGGCTTTGCCAACGGCGTCCATGGTGAGTGCGCCATTGTAAAATGGGACGGCACCACCGATCAAGAGGCCGACGAAGAAGTAGCGGAGGGAATCGGGTGAGGCGAGGTCCAGTGAGATTTCGGTTTTTTGAATGAAGGCGGTGATGAGGGCCAGGGCGGCGAGACCGGCGGCACCGATGGCGAATCCTTTTCCGATGGCGGCGGTGGTGTTGCCGACGACGTCGAGGGAGTCGGTGATTTCGCGGGTTTTGTCACCCATTTCAGCCATTTCGGCAATGCCGCCTGCGTTATCAGCGATGGGGCCGTAGGCATCGATGGCCATGGTGATGCCGACGGTGCCGAGCATGCCAATTGCAGCGAGTCCAACGCCGTAAAGGCCGGAGAATTCGTAGGATCCATAGAGGGTGGCGGCGATGGTAAGGATGGGAAGGACGACTGATTTGAGCCCGACTGAGAGTCCGCAGATCACGAGGGTGGCGACACCGGTTTCGCCCTGTGCGGCGATGGTGCGGACGGGTTTGCCACCGGTGTAGTGTTCGGTAATCAGGCCGATGAGGACTCCTCCGACTGCGCCGCAAAGAACGGCGAGGGCGTAATTGGCACTGAGACCGAAGAAGGAGGTGACTCCGAAGGAGGCAATGATGAAAAGAACGGCAGCTCCGATGGTGCCGATGCGGAGAGACTGGGCGGGGTCCTTGTCAGCGAAAAGGTTGACCATGAGGATACCGAGGACGGAGCAAACGATGCCGACGGTGGTGAGGATGAGCGGAAGCTGTATCATCAGGGCGAGGTTTTCAGCTCCGCCAAAGGCGGCCGCTCCGGCTGCCGATGCGATGGCGATGGTGGCGATCTGGGCTCCGCAGTAGGATTCAAAAATATCCGAGCCCATACCGGCGACGTCGCCGACGTTGTCACCGACGTTGTCCGCGATCACGCCGGGGTTGCGGGGGTCGTCTTCGGGGATGCCGGCTTCGACTTTGCCGACGAGGTCGGTGCCGACGTCAGCCGCTTTGGTGAAGATGCCACCGCCAACACGGTAGAAGAGGGCAACGAGGGACGCGCCCATGGCGAAGCCTTCGAGGATCTCAGGGAGGTGATCATGACCCTTGAAAATCCAGAAGAGGGAGCCGAGTCCAAGGAGTCCCATCGCGGCGACAGTGAGGCCCATGACGGCTCCACCGGAGAAGGCGATCTTGAGGGCGCGGGCGGCCCCTTTTTCATTGGCGGCGATACAAGTGCGGACGTTGGCGAGGGTCGCGGTTTTCATGCCGATGAAGCCGGCGGCGGAAGAGGCGAGGCAGCCCATGAAGAAGGCGGCGGTCTGAGGGCCGCCGAAGGCTTTTTCCTGAAAGAGAAAGAGGGCTCCGCCGAGGACCATGGCAAAGAGGGAGATGAGCTTGAACTCACGGGTCATGAAGACCATGGCTCCTTTCTGAATTTGAAGGGAGATTTTTTCAGCCTTACCGCCACCGGCGTTTTGCTTCTTGATGTTGAAGAAAATGACGGCTGAGAGGATGAGGCCGATGACTCCAAAGAGAGGGGTGAGGTATTCTGGCATTATGGTAGTGAGCGGGGAAAGTCGGAAGATGGAGAGCGGCTAGCGGGGAGGCAAATGAATTCCAGTCTCCCGGTGAAGAATTGAGATTTGTCATTCAGATTTAGGAAAGGATTTGTGCCGGAGAAGCGGCGTTGACTTTCGAAGCAGTTTTGGGAACTTTTTTGCGAAAGTTCTCAATCATGACATATCCCGTTATCAACTGACGTAATTACCTGACTATCGTGAATCCATCAGATAAAATCTCCAGACGAAAGGCCCTTGGTGGTCTTGCCTCCTTAGCGACAATTTCGATTGTGCCAAGCCGTGTGCTTGGTCTTAACGGACAAACCGCTCCCTCCAATCAGTTGACCCGCGGCATTTTAGGTTGCGGGGGAATTAGCGCCTCACATCTGTCAATGCCGGGTAAGATCCTCGCTCTTTGTGATGTCGACTCCCAGCGTCTCGGCGGTCGCATGAAGCAGGTTCAGGGCAAGGGCAACAACGATGTCAAAGGCTACCACGATTTCCGCGAAATCATCGCGCGGGATGATATCGACATCATCCATACCTGCACTCCTCCGCACTGGCATGCCCACATGGCGATCGCCGCCGCGAAGGCCGGAAAGGCCATTTGGGGTGAAAAGCCGATGTCCCGCACAATTGGCGAGGGAATGGCCATGAAAAAGGCGATCGAAGAAGCCGGAGTGGCTTTCCGCATTAACACTTGGTTCCGTTTTAAGTCGAATTTCTACGGTTCCGGAGTGACTGCCCGTCAGGTTAAAAAGACGGTTGATGGCGGTTTGCTTGGAAAAGGCCCCTACAAGGTGACTTTATCCGGGGTGACCGGCTTCAACTGGAAATTTAATTGGTCCGGTAAAACCAACCTGCCGATTCAGGCGGTGCCGAAGCACTTTGACTATGACTTCTGGCTCGGGCCGGCAGCTTATCGTCCCTACAACTCCCACCGTACCCACGGAACCTTCCGTGGATACTGGGATTATGATGGCGGTGGCCTTGGCGACATGGGGCAACACTACCTCGATCCCGTTCAGTATATTTTGGGCAAGGACAACGAATTGCCAGTTTCGGTCGAGATCGACGCCGATCCCCAGGACATCGATGCGGTCGGAAGTTGGCGTCGGATCACCTACAAGTATGAGGATGGCACCACCATCGTGCTTGATGGAGAGAACAAGGACAAAGACGCCGCCTTCATCGAAGGCCCCGAAGGGAAGATCTTCAAGGGCTTCAAGTCCGACGTCAAAGGCTTCGCCGAGAAGGTCAAGAGCCTTCCCGAACCTGCGCCACAAATCACCGACTTCCATCAGGCGATTCGCGAGAAGAAGAAATTTGCCCTCAACGAGCAGAACGGCTTCAACTCCTGCACCTTGATTAACCTCGGAAAGATCGCCCATCGCTTGAACACCAATCTTAAATTCGATCCGAAGAAGATGCAGTTCATCGACAACGAGCTGGCAAACTCACTCATCGACCAGCCTTGCCGCGACAAGTGGAAGCTGCCGGTCTAATTGAAAACCTTTTCAAAAGCGGCCACCTCTCCGGAGGTGGCCGCTTTTTTCTCTCCCCTTCCTGAAAAATATGAAATTCATCACTCTCTTTCTCCTCGTCTTGCTTCCAGTCGTTTCGGCCGGAAACCCAAAGAAGCCCAATGTCGTTTACATTCTCGCCGATGACCTCGGCTACGGGGATTTGAAGAGTGGCAACCCCGAAGGGAAGATTGCGACACCTGGAACGGATCAGTTGGCAAAGGAGGGGATGGTTTTCACCGATGCGCATTCCAATTCCGCAGTGTGCACTCCGACCCGCTATGGGGTTTTGACAGGACGTTATGCTTTCCGGTCACGCCTCAAAAAGAGTGTTTTGAATGGTTACTCAGACCACCTCATTGAGAAAGACCGGATGACGGCAGCCTCGCTTCTGAAAGAAAATGGCTATCACACGGCATTTATTGGCAAGTGGCACCTCGGATGGGATTGGGCGAAAGAAGGTAAGAAAGTCGATTATGCCAAGCCCGTGCAAAACGGTCCGAAGCAGAAGGGATTTGTTTACTCTTATGGTCACTGTGGGTCGCTCGACATGGCCCCCTACGTATGGGTGGAAAACGGAATGCCGACAGCCGTTCCCGTCAAGGATACCGTTCGGACGCAGAAAGAATCGAAAAACGGATGGTGGAGGAAAGGTCCAACCTCTCCCGATTTTGATCATGAAGATGTTCTTCCAAACCTCACCCGCCGAGCCGTGAAACACGTCAAGGAACAGGCTAAGACCGGAAAGCCTTTTTTCCTCTACCTCGCTTTGCCATCGCCTCACACGCCCGTGCTTCCGACTCCTGAATTCAAAGGAAAGAGCGGAATGAAGAGCGCCTATGCCGATTTCGTGACGATGACGGACGATACCGTGAAACAGGTTCTCGATGCTCTCAAGGAAGCGGGAGTTGATGACAACACCCTCTTCATTTTTACCAGCGACAATGGTTGCTCACCCCAGGCTGACTTTGCCGAACTTGAAGCGCAGGGACATGACCCCAGTCATATTTACCGGGGGCACAAAGCGGACATTTTTGAGGGCGGACATCGGGTTCCCTTTCTCGTGCGCTGGCCCGCCAGAGTGAAAGCAGGGTCGATGTGCAGCGATCCCACCTGCCTCACCGATCTGATGGCAACGCTTTCAGATGTTCTCGAAGTGAAACTCCCCAAGGACGCCGGGGAAGACTCCGTGAGCATGCTGCCCAATCTTCTGGGGAAATCGCAAAAGCCGGTTCGAGAGGCCACGATTCATCACTCGATCAATGGCACTTTCGCGATCCGTCAGGGAAAGTGGAAAATGATCGATGCTCCTCATTCGGGAGGTTGGAGTAGTCCCAAACCCCAGGAGAAAAAGCTCTATGAAAAGCTTCCGTCGATTCAACTCTACGATCTTGCGAGTGATCCGGGTGAGACCAAAAACGTGCAGGAGCAGCATCCGGAAGTGGTGAAAGCACTGCAAGCATTGCTTGAGAAATACAAGAAGGAAGGTCGCAGCACGCCCGTGAAGTGATTCCCAAGCATTTGTGAATGAAGCTGTCGGACAGCAGCGTGAAATATTAAGGCCTCCTTGACGGAAGGTTTGAAATTGTGTGTGCTTCGGGTTCGCAAATCACACGTGCAGCAATGAAAAAGACACTCCTCCTTCTCTCCCTGGTGCCTGGGATAATCTCAGCGCAAAGTACTTTTACCGGAGACGGCAACTGGTTGGATCCCGCGCGCTGGGATACCGGGCTTGTTGTTCCCGACAACCAGACCGCAATCATCAACGGAAACGCAGTCGTTGATCAAAATACCGGTGCGAGTAATACCGACAATCCCAGTCGTATCGAGATCGGGAATGGAGCCGGACAATCCGGATCCGTCACCGTGACCGGCGGAACGCTGAGTGGTGCTCACGGAGGGGGCAATGGCATCTTTGTGGGAGTGAACGGAGGAGAGGGAACGCTCATTGTCGAGGAGGGCGCAACCTATCGAAGCCAGGGCGGGACGATGGAGTTTGGGATTGGCGATTTCGCAGGGGGAAGCGGATTTGTTTCCGTGGCAGGGGTATTGCAGATTTACAAATTTCTGACTGTGACCGATGGGATTTTGGAGATGCAGCCTACCGGGCAAAGCAATCTCTTTAACTCGAACGATCCCAGCACGATCGGGGCGAATGGCACCCTTTCCTTCATCATCGATGGCGCGAATGTGGGCTCATTGGCGCGCTCGAATTCGACGGGCCTCCAGATGTCGATTGATCCGGCAGCAAATCTTGCGGTGACACTCGGGGGGGCATTCGCGATCAACGATTCCTGGACCTTGATGAGCTACACCACGCTCAACGGTCAATTTGCCCAGGGCGTGTCCTTTACCAACCAGCAGGGCTATACTTTTTCGGTGGATTACGGTGCCGGAGCCAACGATGTCGTGACCCTGACCCTGACCTCCGATTCCGAGAGACCCAAAATTGATTCACTTTTTGCAACTCCTTCCGCGATTTCAGCGGGTGCTTCCAGCACGATCGCCTGGACGGCCTCGAATTTTGATTCCCTGACCCTCGATCCCGGCGGGATTAATGTCACCGCACTCTCCGACATCTCCGTGATGCCCGGGGCGACGACGGCATACACCCTCACTGCTCAAAAAGGGGCGGTGACGGTGACAAGCGAAGTCACAGTGGTGGTGGATGAACTTCCCGAGATCAATTCCTTTACGACGACCGATTTTCTCATTGCTCCGGGTGGCTCGACCACTCTTCAGTGGGATGTTTCCGGCGCTGATAGTGTCAGCATTGCTCCACAACCGGGGGCTGTTTCATCTGTGGGTTCCTCTTCGGTTTCTCCTGCGGAAACGACAACCTACACCCTAACCGCAACCAACGGAACGGGTAGCGTGGATGCTGACGTGGAAATCGTGGTGGATGCCCTGAGCGCGGCGATCATCCATTGCTGGGATCCTTCCCTTCCGAATCAAACAAGTGGAGCAATCCTCGATTCCGTTGGAGGAAAGAATTTCGATATCACCGGAGGAAATCTTTTGACCGGCCTGACTTCGCAAAACACCAGTTTGACGGCTGCGATTACCCGGGTGAATCCCGCCGCAGTGACGGGCGGGGACATGGGACTTGGTTTTCCATTGAAAGACACCACCTTTGAGATCTGGGTCCGCCCGGGTGGCTTGGACGAAAATCCGCAGGTCATTTTTGAAACCGGGGGACCTGCCGAAGGTTCGTCCATCCTCGCCACTTTGTCCTCTGTCAGATTTCTTCACAGCACCGGAGGACTGAATACGATCGATCTGGAAGTTCCGATTCTCATTATTAACCCCAACGATTTTGTGCAGATCCTGGTTTCCGTTGATTCCGCAACGGGGGACGTGACCCTCTATGCCAAAGGGGCGGCAGGAGGTGCTGAATCGGCAACTGCCAATGGAATTATCGGTGCGCCGGATGGTCGGGCGAGTCTCTTCACTTGGTCTGGATTTGGGGGTGGGGTCGATGGGGCCTTGGGTGGAACCGGGGGAATCGCTCCGGAAGGAACGACTACTTTTCAAGGGAATATGGGCTTCTTCAAAATCTATGACCGGGCACTCACTCAGGCGGAGGCAGATGAGGCCTTCTTGAGAATTGCCGATGCCATTTTGGAAGGTGACTCCGATAACGACATGCTTCCTGATTTTTGGGAGATCCAATTCTTCGGTAATCTGGATGAGGGAGCGACTGACAATAATGACGGCGATATCCTGAGCAACATTCAGGAACTGGGTGCCGGCACCAATCCGACACTCGCGGATTCTGATGCTGATGGTCTCGCTGATCACATTGAGTTGAGCCTGGACGAGCCGACGGATCCAAATAACCCCGACAGTGACGGCGATGGGCTGACCGACGGAGAAGAGGTCAATGGAGACCCCTCCAGTGATCCTTTGCTGGTGGACACTGATTTCGACGGCTTTGGAGATGCCTTCGAGGTTTGCACCGGTTCCGATCCTGACGATTTCGCAAGTCTTCCTCCTGCTGACGAGATCGGAACTCCATCGGCCAATCTGAATGGCCTTGGAGCAGGGGTTTCATTTGATGCCCTCCTGCCGGCAAACAATCTGGTGGATGCGAGCTTCCGTTTAGTGGTGGATTTCGAAGATAAAGTTGAAGGCCAGCGAGAGGTTCTTTTTGAAACCGGAGGAGCAACGATTGGGAGCTCCCTCGTTTATGAGGCCGGAAATCAGATTGTTTTCCGGGCCGCGGGCAGCGGTGGACTGGAACTTGCAACGGCAAGCCATACTCTCACTGCGGCTCAAGTTGCAGCCGGTGATCTGGATGTTGTGGTGACCTACGATGTCTTCGACGATGACGGGAATTCGGTGATCGCTCTCTTCATCGATGGAGCACTGGTTGCATCCGATGCCAAGCTCCTTGGTGGAAATTGGACCGGAACCAACGGTTCCTCCTTTGGCGTGGCCAGCGGAAACATGGCGGGCGACGGGGCAAACGGGATGCTGACTGGATTGGCCTTTACGTCCGGAACAATCAATCTGCAGAAGGGGCTGACGTATTATGCCGAGACTCTCTTCCAGGGAGGAACCGGAGCACCAGTTGAGATCATTGGTCTTACCTTTACCGGTGGAAATGTCTTGGTTGCCTTTACCTCTTCCCCGGGCAAGACCTACCGAATTGCACGTTCGTTTGATTTGGTAACTTTCACCGAGGTTGAGGATGGAATCATTGCCGAAGACGACGTGACGGTGTCGCCGCCGATTCCAGCAACTGAAGCCAAGGCTTTTTATCAGGTGATTGAGGAGTAAGCGACTTTCGCTGAATCCCATTCTACCTTTGAGACGCTCCCGTGGATTCCCGGGAGCGTTTTTTTGTTTTACGATCCCGTTCACAGCCCGGGTCTCTCGTGATTTTTAAGTCCGGGAAATTCTGAATGTCTGCGCCTTCGTAGAATCGCGGGCCGCTTATTGATTTTCGGCCTTTCGTCGGTTCTCCAGAAAGTAAAATCTTCCGTCTTCGGCTCCCGCCAATAGGTCCGGAACGCCATTCTTGTCCCAATCGACGACGGTTGGGCAGGTGGTATGGCCGGCGAGGGCGCGGTGGTGCAAGTCCCCCCGGTTTTCAAAGGTTGTGAATCCGTCCTTGGTTCCGGTGTTCTCCAGCAGGGCCACGTTTTTGGTATTGGCGAGGAGGTCGAGATCTCCATCGCCATCCCAGTCGGTGAGAGTGAGCTTCCGGCGTCCCGAGCGTCCCCCGATACCGTCGTTGAGACGAAGAAGGCCGCCGCCTTGTTTGGCTTCATTGGCTGGAGCCGTGGGGTTTTTGTTTCCGGAGCGGCCACTTTTGAAAATCCGGTTTCCGGGGAGAAGGAAAAGTTCCCCTCCCTCTTTTTTCCTTTCGAAAAATGCGAGGTAGCCCTCGTGATCCAGCATGATGAGGTCGTTTAATCCGTCCTTGTTCCAATCAACGGTCATTGGAGTGGTTCTCCACTGGGTGGAGAGTTCCTCTTTTTTCGGAGTGCGCCAGTTCCATTCCGGTTTGGGAGGATTGCCGTTCCAGCGAACCTTGACCTGGCGGGCTTCCTCCAGTTGTTCTCCGGAGTTTTTGAACCAGCGGATCGTTCCGTGGATGTCGTTAAAAATGATGTCTAGCTCTCCATCGTGGTCCCAATCACAAACGTTGAGGACGGTGTAACCCCATTTTCTTTCGGCAGGGCCTTGAATCGAACCATTGAGTCCGGCCTGAATATGAATGGTCTTTCCTCCGGCCTTGAGGATTTTTGGAACGGCCCATTTTGGCGGATTTTTGCCGTCGAGGTTTTCGATGAAGGCAATATTCCCCGAGGTGTTCCCGCAAATCAGATCCTCGTCGCCATCGTCGTCCCAATCGACACTGAGGGGAGTGGCGAGTGCGCCAAATTTCAGATCTTGGGACTTCTGCTGGAAGTAACGGGGCTCTTCGAATTGAGGAGTCTCGTTGGCGTCGAACGTTCCGGTGTTCTCAACAAAGGCGACCCGTCCGTCTTCGTCTCCGCAAATAATGTCGGGATCTCCGTCTTTATCCCAGTCGATGACCACTGGAACGATCATCTGGACATGCATCGTAATTTTTTGTCCATCTTTCGTCAGGTAAACCGGAGGGGTGTAAACAGGTTTTCTTCGGGTCCCGATGTTTTTAAAGTAGCTGAAGCCATCGAGGAATTCCCCGCAGAGAAGGTCGAGGTCACCATCTCCGTCAAAGTCTGCGAAGTTTGGTGTCGGCATGCCATAAAGATCCACATCTTTGCCACCTGCCTGTAATTTCCGGGGTTTTTCGTACTTTGGTTTTTCGTTCGAGCCCTTGTTCCTTAGAATGTAGACGTAGCCTCTCAGGGGACCGTTTTGCCACTCGCCTTTGTCGTTGTAGGCATTGTCCCACCCATAATCGCCCCAGAAGCCGGCTCCGTATGAAAGGTCCAGGATGCCATCGCCATCGAAGTCGACAAATTTCCACTGCTTCGCCCTGACGTTTCCGTCTCCGACGTGAATGGGTTGGGTGGGGAGGTCGTGGTATTTTGAAAAGTCTCCACCTCCAAAATCCAAGATCTCCCTTGGGCCGTATTTTTTCCCGCCGTTCTGCGTAGCTTTGAATGGAAACAGGGTCAGGAGGCGCGGCATTCCATCGACATAAGAAACCTGGGTGTTGCTAATCGCTCCTCCAAGTCGTTTTGGAGGTTCGAAAAGAGGCATTTTGGAATCGTTCCCGGTATTTTCGAAAAAGTAAGTGCCATTGAAGGGTTTGTCGGGACAGGAAACGATGAGATCGAGATCGCCGTCCTGATCCCAGTCCATTGGCATGGGCCACGACCAAAGGCCAACTCCAAGATCGGAGGTGAGCCCGGGATGATTGTATTGGATCCGTTCAAAGGCTCCGGCGACCATCGTTCCCAGGAATAGAAATATGGCAATCCTCATGTCTTGAGAGATACCTGCTTGTCTTGTTCTTTGTTTCAGCGAGCTTTCCCGTGCTCTGCCCGGTTCAAGAATGATGGTCCGCTCCAAGGCCATGCCAAAGCTCCGGGGTTTCAAATCTCTTTTAAAACTGCGAATATTCTGCTAACTCCGATCTCACACCAATGCCCCAAACCGCAAAACCCGTCGGTCACTTTTCGATTCCGTTGACAGTTTTTGGCTCCGTCTCGCTCTTTCTGGGCGCTGCGACCGAGGCAATGGGCGCATTTGACGGATTGACCGGGTCCTTGCGTGGACTTTGGGAAAGCGGTGGGTTGGAAATTCAAGCCGAGATGGGTTTGCCCGGGATGGTGGGGGTTTTCCTTGCGGCCGCTGCGTCCTTCGGTCTGGTGGCAGCCATTTTGGGGACTCCGGGAACCGGTCGGCGTCTCATTTTGGGATTTTCAGCTTTGCTTCTGACTTTCTCGCTCATTCCTGCCTTTGCGGTTTGGGGCATTTTTTGGAAGCCATTCGGTGTTGTGCTGGCGGTAGTGTGGTCGTGGTTTTCAGCGACCCTTTATGCCCGGACCCACCGCATGCCGTGCGAAGGTTTTGTCGAAGAGACTGCTGAAAATGTCATCCGGCTCGAAGGTGACAACATGATCAAGCAACACTCCAAGCGCACCGATGGCCAAGGTTGAGTATCCCTCCGAAGTTCGAGCCCTGGTTGGCGAATTGAAGCGTCTTCCCGGCATTGGGCCCCGAAGTGCCGAGCGTATTGCTGTTTATCTTTTGCAGAATCCCAAAGCCACTCCCATGGATCTTTCGGGTGCTCTGCGTGAGTGTCACGAAGTCGTGAAAGCCTGCCCGACTTGTGGCTTCTTTACCGGGCATTCCGGGTGTGCGGTCTGTCTTGAGCAGGGGAGGGAAACGCAGCTCCTTTGCGTGGTTGAGCAACCCACTGATGTTCTCCCGATCGAACGCTCCGGCGTTTTTCGGGGGCTTTATCATTGTCTCGGTGGCAAGCTGTCTCCGCTTGATGATGTGCGCCCTGAAGATCTCCGCATTGGGGGATTGGTTCGCCGGGTTCGTGAAAATCCCGGCACCGAAGTCATCCTCGCCACCAGCTCTGATGTTGAAGGAGAGGCCACCGCCAATTATCTCAGCGAAGTGCTCGCCCCGACTGGTTGTGCGATCACTCGATTGGCACAGGGCCTTCCTGCCGGAGGGGGACTGGAATACGTCGACGAATTGACTCTTTCCCGGGCCTTCGAAGGCCGCCGCTGATTTTCCCTTGCCAAGGTCGGGCAGTCGCCCGCGGCGGTGGTGCCTGATCCCACCGAAGGAAGCTTCACTCCTTTTCAAGTGTCATTCCCAGGTCCTTGGCCCTGCCGGCGGGGAGTTCCATGATTTGGACTTTCCGGAAATGGATTTCGGCGCCTTCGGATTCCAGACAGAGGTAGCCTTTGCGAAGGTCGGCTTCACGGATTCCGTTGACGAATTTTCCGTTGATGGAGAGTTTGACGGTTCCGTCAACCGCCACGATGACGTATTGGTTCCACTCGCCTTTGCCTTTACAGCGCATTTCGTAGGACATGCTCCGGCTGCCGCGCGGGTTTTCGGGGACCGCTTTCATGCCTCCGGCTCCGAAGAGTTCGCCGCTGACGTAACCGGGATGATTGGGGGAACCGTCCCTTTTTTTGTGAATATTGGGCCATTCAAGTTCGAGCATTTGAACCTCCATTCCTTTTGGAAGGCGATTTCCGCTGGGTTTGGCATCGCTCCAAAGAAAGACCCCGGAGTTTCCTCCTGCTTCCATGTGTCGCCATTCGACGACGAGGATGAAGTTTTCATACTGCTTCCCGGAGCGCATCACGCCGATGGGCTTGCCTTTGCAGATGAGGAGGCCGTCCTTGACCGACCATGTCCCGGGAGAGGTATTGACGTCGACCCAGTTGGTGAGGTCCCTGCCGTTGAAGAGATTGACGAAGCCGAATTCGGCAGGTGGAGTGGTTGTCTTTTCGTTGGCAGCGAGAGGCGAAAAGAGAAGGGCGAGAGGAAGAAGTTTTTTGAGAAGCATTCGCGAGGCTATCGTTTGCGAGTCGTGTTTGGGAAGGATGCTTCTTATTTTTTGGCGTCAGCGAGGTATTGGTCGGTTCGTTGATTCCAGAGATTGATGAGTTTCTTGAGTTTTGCGGGATGTTTTTTGGAAAGGTCTGAGGTTTCGCTTCGGTCATCCTTGAGGTGGTAGAGTTCCCACGGTTCTTGGTGGCTTGAAACTGCTTTCCAGCCGTTTTGGAGGATGGCGTGGTGCCCTTCATGGGACCACCAGATTTCCTGATGGAAGTCTTTCTGATCTTTGCTGAAGAGCGGAAGGATGCTTTTGCCCGGGAGGAGATGAGCCGGAGTGTCTCGTTTGACTCCGGCGAGGTTGAGGAAGGTGGGGAGGAGATCGATCACATGGGCCGGCGTTTGCCGGAACCCTTTCGTTGCCGTGATGCTCTTCGGCCAGTGGGCGATCAAGGGCGTGGAAATGCCTCCTTCATGGGTCCAGGTTTTGTGTTTGCGAAACGGGGTATTGGCAGCGGTGGACCATCCCGGGCCAAGGCAGAGGTAGGTGGCGGCGGAACCCATGGGGGCGTTGGGATCGTGGCCGTCATCGCGGACCATGATTTCGGCGCTGGCCCCGTTGTCAGAGAGGAAGAGGATGAGAGTGTTCTCGAAACGTCCGCTCTTTTTTAGATGAGCGATGACTCGTCCGATTTCCTGATCCATACGGTCGATCATAGCGGCGTGGAGGGCCATTTTGCGGGCCTGGAATTTCTGTTGCGAAGGAATCAGCGAGGCCCAGGGGAGGGGGCGGTTCACTTCGTCCGGGCCGAGGATCTTAAGATGGCCGGGGAAGTGGTAGGGGGGACCGAGATCGGGCATGACCGGAGAGAGGGTGACTTCCGGGAATCCCAACTGTGTCATGCGCTGGTGACGCCCGGCGCGGATGGTCTCCCACCCGGAATTGTAAGTTCTTTCGTACTTCGCAATGTCTTCGGGAAGAGCATGGAGCGGGAAGTGCGGCGCGGCAAAGGCGAGGTAAGTGAAGAATGGGGCGTCCCGGTGTTTGTTTTCGTGTTCGGTCAGGAATTCAAGGGTGCGATTGGCGAGTTCGATGGTGGCGTAGAAATTGCTGCTTTTTTTGACAGGAGGGAGAGATTTGTCGTCAAGATGGTGGGTCCGGGGATTGAAAAAGCGACCTTGATCCTTGAGGTAATAGGAGCGGTCGAAGCCGGAGGCGATGGGCATGCCGTCGAGGTGCCATTTGCCGACGTGGTAGGAGCGGTAGCCGGCGGATTTGAGAAGGGCGGGGGCGAGTGGAGCCCAGACGGGGCGGTTTCCTCGCTTGGGGCCCTTTTTTCCTTTGATGGTGTCGCGGCGGACTTGCTGCGGGTAGTAGCCGCTGAGGATGGAAGCACGGGTGGGCCAACAGCGGGCGGTGTTGTAGAAGCTGGTGAAGCGGAGGCCGTTTTGGGCGAGGGCGTCGAGATTTGGTGTTTCGATTTCGGAGCCGTAGCAACCGAGGTCGGAGTAGCCGAGATCATCAGCCAGGATGAGGAGGATGTTGGGTTTTTGAACTCCGAACAGTGAAGATGAACTTTGAAGGATGAAGAGGAGGGCGCAGAGGCGGATCATGGCGTTGGGTTTCTGGCAGTGATCTCGGCGACAGCCCATTGGGCGTGTTCGGCGATGAGGGGGGAGCCGTGGAAGACAAATTCACGGAGTTTGGCGAGGTCTTTTTCCGTGCCGGTGTTGCCGAGGGCGACGCAGACGTTGCGGAGGAAGCGTTCGTGTTTGATGCGTTTGATGGGGGACTTCGCAAAGACGCGGCGGAAGTCTTCGACGGTGAGGTCGAGGAAGTCGCGCAGAGAGTGGGAGAAGATTTCCTCGCGGGCGTGGAAGGAGGCTTCGCGGGAGACCTGGGCGAAGCGGTTCCAGGGGCAGGCGTCGAGGCAATCATCGCAGCCATAAATCCGGTCCCCGATGGCGCGGCGGAATTCCAGGGGGATGGAGCCCTTGTGCTCGATGGTGAGATAGGAAATGCAGCGGGTTGCCGCGAGTTTCCGGGGTGCGGTGATGGCCTGGGTCGGACAGGCGGTGATGCAGGCGGTGCATTTTCCGCAATGATCGCCGGAGGGGGAATCGGGTTCCATCTCCAGCGTGGTGAGGAGTTCGGCGAGAAAGAACCAGGTGCCGAGTTTGCGATGGATTTGAACAGTGGATTTGCCATTCCATCCCAGGCCGGAGGCAGAGGCGAAGTCACGCTCCAGGACCGGACCGGTGTCGACGTAGTAGCGTTGGGAGCCTCCCATGTCCTGAAGGGCAAGGTCGAGGTCCTTGAGTTTGTCCTCAATGAGATCGTGGTAGTTATCATTCCACGAGTAGCGCGCGATGCGGTAGTCGGGGCGGGGTTGCTCTTTTGCGGGGAGGTAGTTGAGGGCAAGCGAGACAACCGATTGGCAGCCTTCCAGAACTTCGCGTGGATCGCAGCGGCGTTCAATGTTTCGCTCGAGCCAGCCCATATCGCCGGCGTGTCCTGCTTCGACCCATTCAAGGTAGGCGTCGGCATGGGGAGCGCGGGTGGCGATTGAGATGCGACAGTCCTCGAAGCCCAACTGCCGGGCGACGAATTTCACGTTCGCTTTGACGATCCCGGGGGTCATTCCTGGGAGCCGAAGTGGTAGCGGGCTGATTCGATGATGCCGGCGGTGACTTCGTCGAAAGAGAGGTTGTCGGTTTCGATGCCGAGGTGTGCGGTGTCGCGATAGAAAGGGGTTCTAATCTCCAAAAGATCCCGAATGGTGCCTTCGGGGTCATCGTTGTTCAGGAGGGGGCGGTTGGAGTTTCGGGAGGTTCGCTCAAGGATTTCGGAGGGCTTGGCAATGAGCCAGACGACATAGCCGAGCTCACGAAGGAGCTTGCGATTTTCTTCCCGACCGATGATCCCTCCTCCGGTGGCGATAATGTGGCCTGAGTGTTTGTGGAGGGAATGGAGGACATTGGTCTCAATATCGCGAAAGGCAGCCTCGCCATCCGTGGCAAAGATTTCAGGGATTTGGCGGCCTTGTTGCTCCTCGATCATTTGGTCGGTATCCATGAGCGGGTAGCCGAAAGTCCGGGAAAGGTTTCGTCCGATGGTGGACTTGCCTGTTCCCATGAATCCGATGAGGATGATGTTCCGCTGCATGCTCTGGGGAAAAGTCTACCTTTCTGAATTCGATTCATGAAGCTGTATCTGCTAAAGATCTGCCGTGGACACGAAACTAGTCGTAGCAGATTTTGAAAATTGGCGGGAAGCGGTGGCGGAAGCCGTGGCTCTTTTGGAGGACGGAGAGGTCGTGGCCTTGCCGACGGAGACGGTTTACGGTCTGGCAGCTGACGCTTTTAACGCGGAAGCGGTTGCCAAGGTTTTTGAGGTGAAAGAGCGGCCTTCATTTGATCCTCTCATTGTTCATATCGGCCACAAGCGGGATCTTGATTGTGTCGTGGATGTTCCGGAGGAGCTTGAGGAAGTGGTGGAGGCGCTGATCGAAGCCTACTGGCCCGGACCTCTCACCCTGGTCCTGCCCAAGAAGCCGGAGGTTCCCGATCTCGTAACGAGTGGAATGGATACGGTGGCGGTTCGGCTGAGTTCGCATGAGGTCATGCGCGCGGTGGCGAGGGAAATCCCGATCGCCGCGCCGAGTGCAAACCGCTTTGGGCGGATTAGTCCGACTTCAGCCCAAGCGGTGATGGAAGAATTGGGCGGAAAGATCCCGATGGTGATTGACGGCGGGGCGTGCCGGGATGGTCTGGAAAGCACCATCGTGGCGCCCGAGATGTCGGATAAAGGTCCGGTATTGCGCTTGCTTCGGCCCGGGCCGATTGCACGCGAAGATCTCAGGAAGATTGCCAAGGTGATCAGGCCCAAGCGAACCAAGGCGGATCATGTCGAGGCCCCGGGTCAGGTGGAAAGTCATTATGCTCCTGCAACTCCATTGATCCTGATCGACAAGCCGGGGGATTTTGTTCCCGAGGAAGGAGTGAAATACGGTCTTCTGAGCTATCGAGGCGAGGGCAATAGCTCCTTGATGGATGCGACGGAGTGGGCTCATACCGAGATTATGAGTCCGGGGAAGGGGAAGCTTGCCGAAGGGGGGGTTCGGTTGTTCTACTGCCTTCGGAATTTGGATGCTGCGGACGTGGATGTGATTGTGTCGGAATCGGTGTCTGAAACCGGGATCGGAGTGGCGATTATGGACCGCTTGCGTCGTGCGGCAGCAGCTTCAAAAAAATGATTTTTGATCGATGGCGCGCCTCTTCATTTTGAGATTCACTAGAATCTTTCGCTTGAGATGTGGCGGGATCGACGAAGAATTGGGCGGGTCCGACAAAATTTATCAAGCCCCACCTGTCGATTGGAAAAGGAATGGCGGTCGGTGAGGGGGACGACAGAAACCTATAAGGTTTACCGGAGGCATCACGGGCTTTAGTTTTCCGGCAAATGAAACAGAGGATGAAAATGATCTTTGGCGTCATCGTGTTGGTGATCGCCCTGGGGTGGAAGCTCTATCAGGATTGGGACACGCACCAGATCCCGAAGAGCGATGGCTTCATCACGCGGATTGAAGAAGGCCAGTTCAAGGAGAAGTTCACTTCGGTGAAGACGAGCGGGGCGGGGTTGGAATTACTTAAGAACTGTAAATTGATCACGGGCAGGAACAGTGACGGGGATAGTTTTCATGTGAAGCATGAGAAGGGGGAGAATCAATTTCGTCTCTACTTTGTCGATACTCCCGAGACTGAATACAAGGAATACGGTGGGGGAGAAAACAACGGTGAGCGACTGGACGATCAAGGGCAGTATTTCAATGGCATGGGAAGGGATGCGGTGACGAAGGTGGGTAAAGATGCGAAGGCCTTTGTCTTGAACCTTCTGAAAAAGGAAAAGTTCACGGTGCTCACGAAGTGGGAGGATGTCGTTCGTCCGGGCCGGGAGTATTGTTTTGTGATTGTCCCTTGGGAGGGACGTGAGGTTTACCTCCATGAGCTTCTTGTGGCGCAGGGATTGGTGAGGGTTCACACGTGGGGAGCGGATTTACCCGGCGGGCGTGGCTGGCGTCAGCAGAGGGAGTATCTTGAGAAGTGGGAAAAAGAGGCGGCCAGGGCGGGGATTGGGGCGTGGGGAATGTGATGTTTGAGAGGTTGGGATTTTGTTTTGCAGACGAAAGTCAAAGCTTTGTGGAATTGAGGGGGCTTGCTTTTCGTGAGGGGGAGGATAGATCACTGACATGCTTGCGAAGCGGATTATCCCTTGTCTCGATGTGACCAACGGCCGGGTGGTGAAGGGGACGAATTTTGTCGATCTGGTGGATGCGGGTGATCCGGTGGAATCGGCGGTGGCTTACAATGAGCAGCAGGCGGACGAGATTGTTTTTTTGGATATCACCGCGTCGTCCGATGGGCGTGACACGATGGTGGATGTGGTTCGGGAGACGGCGGCGCAGTGCTTTGTTCCGCTGACGGTTGGAGGGGGGATTCGCGAAGTGGCTGATATGAGCCGAATGTTACTGGCCGGTGCCGACAAAGTGGGCGTGAATACGGCGGCGATTTTCCGTCCGGAGGTGGTGGACGAGGGCGCGAAGGCTTTTGGGAATCAATGCATTGTGGTGGCGATTGATGCGAAGCGCCAGGGGCCGGGCAAATGGGGGGTCTATACCCATGGAGGGAGGAAACCTGTCGAAGGGCTTGATGCCATCGAGTGGGCCAAAGAGGTCTGCAATCGTGGCGCGGGAGAGATTCTGCTCACCAGTATGGACGCTGATGGAACCAAGAATGGTTATGACATTGAGTTGACCCGATTAGTGAGCGAAGCGGTTGGAATTCCAGTGATTGCGAGCGGGGGAGCGGGGACTTTGGAACACATGGTGGAGGTGCTGGATCAGGGGAAAGCGGACGCGGTTTTGGCGGCGAGTATTTTCCACTTCGGGCAGCATACGGTGCCGGAGGCCAAGGAATATTTTCGGAAGAGAGGGATTCCAGTGAGGCCGATGGTTTGATTTTTTGAGGTTTTTTTGATGCACTGAAGGCGCGGGGATTTTGGACTTGGTTGAGGGGATGCCTCACGCAGAGCAGGTGATACCCATGCTGGGCACTTTGGCAGCAGAGACTTTATGGTGCTTTGGTTGAGGGGGGCTCGCGCAGAGCCACGGAGGCGCAGAGGGGGGCAGGGCGGATTTGATTGAGGTATCCAACTTGCGATGTGCTGTTTGATATCCTCTAATTGACGAGATGAAGGAAGAGGTTGGGGGGATCACTCTGGGTGATTTGAAAAAATGGCCGCTTTCTACGAGGGTGATGATCGGGCTGTCGGTGCTTGTTCTTTTTGTAGTCTACGTTTTCTATCCGGTTTATCCCACGGTGACGGGTAAGTCATTGGCTGGATGGACATTGTTGGCTTGCAATGGGTCTAAGGGATTTCTTCACGGGCGCTTGGTTCCGTTGATCTTTCCGTGGATGATTTGGTGGGCTTGGAAGTGTCGGCAAGAGGAGGTGATGAAGCCATCGTATTGGGGGTTGATTTGGCTGGGAGTCGGGTTGTGGCTGTTCTGGGCATCGGCAAGAGTGGTCCAGGCCCGCTGGGCGATGGCGGGGGCCCCATTGGTAGTGATAGGGGTGGGGCAGTATCTTTTTGGTTGGCGGATTGCGAAGGCTGTTGTTTTTCCGGCGTTTTTTCTTTGGTTCGCGATTCCGATTCCGGGATTGGTAGGCTGGGTTGATCAACAGGCTGTGATGTGGCTCGTACCATCGACCCATCAAGCCGGGTTATTTTTAGGAATGGATGTTGTGAGAGAGGGTGGTGTGCTGATCGTCGGTGAGCGAGAACTTTGGATCGGTAGCTTGTGACAGAATTTTGATTATTTTTTCGTGGTCACGATGATTTCCGC